>NZ_JARGEE010000139.1:0-20544 GCF_033794485.1 Streptomyces sp. MB09-02B | reverse complement strand
GTTATCGACCTTGGGGCGGGGGCACACGTCGGGGTATGGGCTGGACGCACGACTACAGTGACGCAGCACGCAACCGCCGCTCGGCCTCGGGCCTGAGCTCCCACCAGAGGGGCGGCCCGCAACTGCAGGCTACCGATCCCCGGCTGGGCATTCCGCGCATCCTGCGCCGCCGGGCCCGCTGGGTCTCGGCCCGCCTGCGCCATCCCCGCCCCTGAGCCGGAGGGGCGATCCCTCTCTGCACGGGGCGACCCGCACAGAACCTCACACCACCACCGGCCCCGCTCGGCCTCAGAGGGCGCAGCTGTCGCTGTCCACCTGCTGGTTGGCCGTACGGCCCTTGGCGATGTCCTCCTTGACCTCGTCCGCGGTGAGGGCGTAGCCCGTCTGCGGGTCGTCGAGGGACTTCGCGAAGACCACGCCGTAGACCCTGCCTTCGGGCGTGAGCAGCGGGCCGCCGGAGTTGCCCTGGCGGACCGTCGCGTAGAGCGAGTAGACGTCACGGTGGACGGTGCCGCGCTTGTAGATGTCGGCGCCGTTGGCCGTGATGCGGCCACGCACGCGCGCGGGGCGGATGTCGTACGCGCCGTTCTCCGGGAAGCCCGCGACGATCGCGTCGTCGCTGCTGACGGCGTCCTTGGTGGTGAACTGCAGCGCGGGCGCCTTGAGGCTGGGCACGTCCAGTACGGCGATGTCTCGCTCCCAGTCGTAGAGGACGACCTTGGCGTCGTACTTGCGGCCCTCGCCGCCGATCTGGACGGTGGGTTCGTCGACTCCGCCGACCACGTGCGCGTTGGTCATCACCCGGCGCTCGCCGAAGACGAAGCCGGTGCCTTCGAGGACCTTGCCGCAACTCTGGGCGGTGCCCATGACCTTGACGATGGATCGCTTGGCGCGCTGGGCTACCGGGCTGCTCGCGAGCGCCGGGTCGGGGGGCTGGACCTCGGTGATCGGCTCGTTCGAGAACGGGCTGAAGACCTGCGGGAAGCCGTTCTGTGTGAGGACCGAGGAGAAGTCCGCGAACCAGGTGTCCGCCTGGTTGGGCAGGGCACCGGCCACGCCCCGCAGCACCTTGGAGTCGCGGACCTCCTTGCCGAGCGTCGGCAGGGTCGTCCCGGCGAGTGCGGAGCCGATCAGCCAGGCGACCAGGAGCATCGCGACCACGTTGACAAGGGCGCCGCCGGTGGCGTCCAGAGCTCGGGCCGGGGACCAGGTGATGTAGCGGCGCAGTTTGTTGCCGAGGTGGGTGGTCAGGGCCTGGCCGACGGAGGCGCAGACGATCACGATGATCACCGCGACGACCGCGGCGGCCGTGCTGACCTCGGAGTTGTCGGTCATCCAGTCCCAGATGACGGGCATGGCGTACACCGCGACGAGACCGCCGCCGAGGAAGCCGATCACCGAGAGGATGCCGACGACGAAGCCCTGTCGATAACCCACGATCGCGAACCAGACGGCGGCGACCAGCAACAGGATGTCCAGCACGTTCACCGCTTCAAGCCTCGCCTCGTCACTACGCGATCACTACAGGCCGACCGGGGGACCGGTCCGCCGCGCGGCGACAGGGGGACGCGACAGGTCCCAGAAGACGCAGCACGGCAGACACCCTGTCATGAGCGCCAGTCGAGCGGGACCTGCTTCTCGCGGTCCCAGGGGCGTTCCCAGCCCGAGTAGTGCAGCAGACGGTCGATCACTCCGGCCGTGAAACCCCACACCAGGGCTGATTCGACCAGAAATGCCGGGCCTGCGTACCCGCGGGGGTGCACGGCGGTGGCTCTGTTGGCGGGATCCGTGAGATCCGCCACGGGAACGGTGAAGACGCGTGCCGTCTCGTTCGGATCGACGACGCGGACCGGGGTGGGGCGGCGCCACCAGCCCAGGACGGGGGTCACGACGAAGCCGCTGACCGGGATGTAGAGCTTGGGCAGCACACCGAAGAGCTGGACGCCGACGGGGTCGAGACCGGTCTCCTCCTCGGCCTCGCGCAGGGCGGCGCGCAGCGGGCCGTCGGTCTGGGGATCGCCGTCCTCGGGGTCGAGGGCGCCGCCCGGGAAGGACGGCTGGCCCGCGTGCGATCTCAGCGAACCGGCGCGCTCCATGAGCAGCAGCTCGGGCCCGCTCGGGCCGTCGCCGAACAGGATCAGGACCGCCGACTGCCTCCCCGAGCCGTTCTCCGGCGGCAGGAAGCGGCTCAGCTGCAGTGGCTCGACCGTCTCGACGGCGCGCACCACCGGGTCCAGCCAGGTGGGCAGGTCCGCCTTGTCCAGGCCGACGCGGTCGTCCCATGCGTGGCGTCGCCCCGCATGGTGCCCGTTGTCGGTGTCCGTGCCGCCGTCCGTCCGGCTCGCGCGTGTCATAGCCACCCCCGTCGTTCTTCCGGTCCCAACGCCCGGAGGGCAGCCGATCGTTCCACTCGGGCCTCACGTCCCTCTTGTGGGTGGCGGAAGGCGGGGCGGGGAGGGCGCCCGCCGGAGCAGGAGCGCGAGACGGCGTCCGGGTGGAAGCTGATGCAGGCGCCGGCGTGCGCGCCCGAGGAGACGGGTGCGGTGACGTGCGCGCCGAAGCGGACGGCCGCGGTGATGCGCGCGCGGAAGCGGACGGCCGCGGTGACGTGTGCGACGCGGCGGACGGTCGCGGTGACCTGTGCGACGCGGCGGACGGCGACGGCGGCGTGCGGGCCGGAGGGGCCGTCGGTGGGCGCGGTCGGTCGCTCGGTGCGGGCCCTCATCCGGCGGCCCCGAGCGGCGGGGCCGGGATACCGCCCGCGTCGAGGTAGGACTGCGGAGGCTTGAGGCGCTGGCCGGGGAAGCCGCCCTTCTCGTACTTCAGGAGCTTCCTGGCCTTCTCGGGATCCGTCTCCCCCTCACCGAACGCGGGGCAGAGCGGTGCGATGGGGCAGGCGCCGCAGGCCGGCTTGCGTGCGTGACAGATGCGGCGGCCGTGGAAGATCACGTGGTGCGACAGCATCGTCCACTCGCTCTTGGGGAAGAGCGCGCCGATGGCCGCCTCGATCTTGTCCGGGTCGGTCGCCTCGGTCCATCGCCAGCGCCGTACGAGCCGCTGGAAGTGGGTGTCCACGGTGATGCCGGGGCGGCCGAACGCGTTGCCCAGCACGACGAAGGCGGTCTTGCGGCCGACGCCAGGCAGCTTGACCAGGTCTTCGAGACGGCCGGGGACCTCGCCGCCGTGGTTGTCCACCAAGGCCTTCGACAGCCCCATCACCGACTTCGTCTTCGCCCGGAAGAACCCGCAGGGCCGCAGGATCTCCTCGACCTCCTGCGGGTCGGCCGCGGCCAGGTCCTCGGGGGTGGGGTACTTCGCGAACAGCGCCGGTGTCGTCTGGTTGACCCGC
Organism: Streptomyces sp. MB09-02B; assembly: GCF_033794485.1. Taxonomy (NCBI): domain Bacteria; kingdom Bacillati; phylum Actinomycetota; class Actinomycetes; order Kitasatosporales; family Streptomycetaceae; genus Streptomyces; species Streptomyces sp. MB09-02B. Next base: position 17,195 of record NZ_JARGEE010000139.1, on the reverse strand, counting down.
AGGTCGGTCGTCTGTGCGGACAGGACCGTCGCCACGATCAGCTGGAACGAGTTCTCGAAGTCCAGTTCCGGGTGCGCGTACGGGTACACCTCGGCGAGTTCGCGGTTGATGCGACGGGCACGGCGGACGAGGGCGGTCCGGGACTCGGGCTTGGCCGCCGACGCCGTTCTCCCGGCCGGGGCCGCTCCGGGCGCCGCATCCGCCTTCACCGCTGCCTTCTTCTCCGCCACCTTCTTCACCGCCGCCGTCTTCCGGGCGGTGGTGGCCTTCTTCACCGGGGCCGGTTTGCTCGCCGGGGCGGCTTTCGCCGGGGCCGTGGTCTCTCGGGCGGAGTTCTCCGCCGCTGATGGATCGGACACCTTCGTCGCCTTTGCCGTTTTGTTCGCCCCCGCGGGGCCCTGTTCGCCCACAGCGGAATCGCGCCGTACAACCACCCGCCCAGCCCCCTCGGCCTGTGCTCTCACCGGCGTTTTGGACACCCGGCCAGCCTAAAGCCCGGCACCGACATCCGCCCCGGGCCCAGAAGATCGGCCCCCAATTGGACCCCTGACGCTTACCCCGGGACATGTGTGCGGCATCCTTGTGACAGATCACACTGTTTGGACCGTCCGGCAAGATGGGGAACACGGTCCCCTGGTAGTACGGGGAGCAAGATCCCCTGAGCAGGTCGACAAGGAGAGAACTCGTGGACGACGTTCTGCGGCGCGCCCCGCTCTTCGCGGCGCTCGATGACGAGCAGGCCGCGGAGCTCCGCGCCTCCATGAGTGAGGTGACGCTCGCGCGCGGCGACGCTCTCTTCCACGAGGGCGACCCCGGCGACCGCCTCTACGTGGTCACCGAGGGCAAGGTGAAGCTGCACCGCGCCTCGCCCGACGGCCGCGAGAACATGCTGGCCGTGCTCGGCCCCGGTGAGCTGATCGGCGAGCTGTCGCTGTTCGACCCGGGTCCGCGGACGGCGACGGCCACGGCGCTGACCGAGGTCAAGCTGCTGGGCCTCGGTCACGGCGACCTCCAGCCGTGGCTGAACGCGCGGCCCGAGGTGGCGGCGGCGCTGCTGCGCGCGGTCGCCCGGCGCCTGCGCAAGACCAACGACCAGATGTCCGACCTGGTGTTCTCGGACGTGCCCGGGCGGGTCGCTCGCGCGCTGCTCGACCTCTCCCGCCGGTTCGGGGTGCAGTCGGAGGAAGGCATCCACGTGGTGCACGACCTCACGCAGGAGGAGCTGGCGCAGCTCGTCGGCGCGTCCCGGGAGACCGTGAACAAGGCGCTGGCGGACTTCGCTCAGCGCGGGTGGCTGCGCCTGGAGGCCCGCGCGGTGATCCTGCTGGACGTGGAGCGGCTGGCCAAGCGTTCTCGCTGACGCAGGGCTCGTCTGTCGATGGGGTTCGTCTCGTTCTCGGGGCGGGCCCCGTTGCTCTGTGCCCTGGACGCGCCTGAGAGGGGCTCCAGGGGGCCGAGAGGGGCCCGAGGTCGGTGGTGCACCATGGGCGTCCGGGAAGCCCGGAGGCAGACGCTCAGACACAAAAGTGGTCAGGCTCTAACGAGGGTCGATGCAAAAGCGGTCAGATCAGGCCATGTTCGGTCAGGTACTCCAGCTGTGCCCGTACCGAGAGCTCCGCTGCGGGCCACAGGGAGCGGTCGACGTCCGCGTAGACGTGGGCGACGACGTCGCCGGGGGTGCGGTAGCCGTTCTCGACGGCTGTCTCCACCTGGGCCAGCCGATGGGCGCGGTGGGCCAGATAGAACTCGACGGCGCCCTGGGCGTCCTCCAGGACGGGGCCGTGGCCGGGGAGGACGGTGTGGACACCATCGTCGACCGTGAGGGACCGGAGGCGGCGCAGCGAGTCGAGATAGTCGCCGAGACGGCCGTCGGGGTGGGCCACGACCGTCGTGCCGCGGCCCAGGACGGTGTCGCCGGTCAGGACGGCCCGGTCGGCCGGGATGTGGAAGCAGAGCGAGTCGGCGGTGTGGCCGGGGGTGGGGACGACACGGAGTTCCAGGCCGCCGACCGAGACGACGTCGCCCGCGCCCAGTCCTTCGTCGCCGAGCCGCAGCGCAGGGTCCAGGGCCCGTACGTGCGTGCCGGTCAGCTCGGCGAAGCGGGCGGCGCCCTCCGCATGGTCGGGGTGCCCGTGCGTGAGCAGGGTCAGCGCGACGCGTCGGCCGGCCTTCTCCGCCGTGTCGACGACGTTGCGCAGATGAGCGTCGTCCAGCGGGCCGGGGTCGATGACGACGGCGAGGTCGGAGTCCGGTTCGGAGACGACCCAGGTGTTGGTGCCGTCCAGCGTCATCACGGAGGCGTTCGGCGCGAGCACGTTGACGGCGCGGGCGGTGGCGGGGCCGGACAGGACACCGCCCCTGGGCCGGCCGGGAAGGGCTGCTGCGTCGGTCATGCGGAGGTGCCTTCCAGCGGGACGGTGGGAGCGTCACGGTGTCGGTCGCGAGCCGGTACGGCGTCCCGACCGCCGCGCGGCGCTGCGGGGGACATGCGCGGAGGTCCGGGCCTGGCGCCCGACCGGCCCGGGAGGGCTGTCGCCGCCAGGAAGGCGGTCGCCGGCGGGAGGATTGTCACCGCGTTCATGTGGGGTCTCCGGCGGCCGGAACACGCTTGGTGAACTCGTCGTGCCCCGGCCAGGAGAGGACCACGTCGTCGTTCTCCAGGCGGGCCCTGGCGAGGACGGGTGTCAGATCGCGGGCGGGTGCGGCGGCGAGCGCGGCGGCGGCCGAGCCGTGCTCCGCGAGCGACCGCAGGGTCGCGATGGTGGGCGGCATCATCATCAGCTCGCCCTTGTCGTAGCCGTCCGCCGCGTCCCGGGGCCGGATCCACACCGTGCGGTCGGCCTCCGTGGAGGCGTTGCGGGTGCGCTGGCCCTGCGGGAGAACGGCAACGAAGAACCACGTGTCGTAACGACGGGCCTCGAACTCCGGGGTGATCCAGCGCGCCCAGGCGCCGAGGAGATCGGAGCGCAGGACCAGTCCCCGGCGCTCCAGGAACTCGGCGAACGACAGCTCCCGGGCCGCCACCGCGGCGCGGTCCGCCTCCCAGTCGTCGCCCGTGGTGTCGTCGATCACGGTGTCGGGGCTCGGCCCGGCGAGCAGGACGCCTGCCTCCTCGTACGTCTCCCGGACAGCCGCGCAGACGATCGCCTGGGCGTCGTCCTCGTCGACGCCGAGCCGGGACGCCCACCACGCGCGCGTGGGGCCCGCCCAGCGGATCTGGTGATCGTCGTCGCGCGGGTCCACACCGCCGCCGGGATACGCGTACGCGCCTCCGGCGAAGGCCATGGAGGCGCGTCTGCGCAGCATGTGCACGACCGGGATGTCGGCCGTGTCCTTGAGCAGCATGACGGTGGCGGCCCGCCTGGGGGCCGCCGGTGTCAGCGTGCCGGCCGCGAGTGCGCGGATGCGGTCCGGCCACTCGGCGGGGTACCACTGCCCGTTTGCCATGGGCGGAGGCTAACTCGTCACGGGCTGATGTTCGAGTGAGCCTCCGCGATCTCGGCGGGCTCTACGCCTCGGTGAGCTCCACCTGGAGCTCCACCTCGACCGGCGCGTCCAGCGGCAGGACCGCCACACCGACCGCGCTGCGCGCGTGGACGCCCTTGTCGCCGAGGACGGCGCCCAGGAGTTCGCTCGCGCCGTTCAGCACGGCGGGCTGCCCGGTGAAGTCGGACGCCGAGGCCACGAAGCCGACGACCTTCACCACACGCGCGACCCGGTCCAGGTCACCCACCACGGACTTGACGGCGGCCAGGGCGTTCAGCGCGCAGGTGCGGGCGAGCTCCTTGGCCTCCTCGGGGGTGACCTCGGCACCGACCTTGCCCGTGACGGGCAGCTTGCCGTCCACCATGGGCAGCTGCCCGGCGGTGTAGACGTACACCCCGCTGCGCACGGCCGGCTGGTACGCGGCGAGCGGCGGAACGACCTCGGGCAGCCTCAGCCCGAGTTCCGCGAGCTTCGCCTCGACGGCGCTCACGGCTTGGGCCGCTTCAGGTAGGCCACCAGCTGCTCGGGGTTGTTCGGCCCGGGCACGACCTGGACGAGCTCCCAGCCGTCCTCGCCCCAGGTGTCCAGAATCTGCTTCGTGGCATGGACGAGCAGCGGCACGGTTGCGTATTCCCACTTGGTCATGTGGCCGACTTTATCCGCTGCCCGGGCCGTCGCCCGGCACGGGTTCCGCCGTCGTCCCGGCACGGGTTGCGCGGGGGCCGACAGGTGGGGAGGGCACAAGTTGTCCACAGCCTCCCGCGTATGCCGCGCGCGGACTGGTTAGGCTCGAATACGTGAGCAGGCTCCAGGTCGTCAGCGGCAAGGGCGGGACCGGAAAGACCACGGTCGCCGCCGCACTCGCGCTCGCCCTCGCGACCGAGGGGAAGCGCACCCTCCTGGTCGAGGTCGAGGGCAGACAGGGCATCGCGCAGCTCTTCGAGGCGGAGGCACTTCCGTACGAGGAGCGGAAGATCGCGGTGGCTCCCGGGGGCGGGGAGGTGTACGCGCTGGCCATCGACCCCGAACTGGCCCTGTTGGACTACCTCCAGATGTTCTACAAGCTCGGCGGGGCGGGCCGGGCGCTGAAGAAGCTCGGCGCCATCGACTTCGCGACCACCATCGCGCCCGGCCTGAGGGACGTGCTCCTGACGGGCAAGGCCTGCGAGGCGGTGCGGCGCAAGGAGAAGAGCGGGCGGTTCACGTACGACTACGTCGTGATGGACGCGCCGCCCACCGGGCGCATCACCCGCTTCCTGAACGTCAACGACGAGGTGGCGGGACTCGCCAAGATCGGCCCGATACACAATCAGGCCCAGGCCGTCATGCGGGTCCTGAAGTCCCCCGAGACGGCTGTGCACCTGGTGACGCTGCTGGAGGAGATGCCCGTCCAGGAGACGGCGGACGGCATCGCCGAGCTGCGGGCCGCGAAGCTGCCGGTGGGGCGGATCATCGTCAACATGGTGCGGCCCGAGGTGCTGGACGCGGGCGAGCTGGAGTTCGCGCGCGCGGTGCCGCGTACGGCCGTCGCCAAGTCCCTGTCCACGGCCGGTCTGGGCGGTGCGCGGCGCGGCGGCAACGCCGAGCGGCTGGTGGAGCCGCTGCTCGCGCAGGCCGAGGAGTACGCCGAGCGGTACGCCCTGGAGCACGAGCAGCGGGGCGTCCTGGGCGAGCTGGACCTGCCGCTGCACGAACTGCCGCTGCTCGCCGAGGGAATGGACCTCGCGGGCCTGTACGAACTCGCCACGGAACTGCGTCAGCAAGGGATCTCATGACTCCGGACCCGGCCGCCGAGCGCGACGCGGCGCACGACCACGACTCGGACCCCGCCCAGGCCCCGTCCCACGCGCCGGACGGGCATCGCGTGATCAGCTCGACCCGGCCGCTGGCCGTCGATCCCCTGCTGGACGACCCGGGGACCCGCATCGTGGTGTGCTGCGGCGCCGGCGGTGTGGGCAAGACGACCACGGCGGCGGCCCTCGGGGTGCGGGCCGCCGAGCGCGGCCGCAAGGTGGTCGTGCTGACCATCGACCCGGCGCGGCGACTCGCCCAGTCCATGGGCATCGACTCGTTGGACAACACCCCGCGCCGGGTGAAGGGCATCGACGGGGACGGCGAACTGCACGCCATGATGCTCGACATGAAGCGCACCTTCGACGAGATCGTCGAGGCGCACGCGGACCCCGACCGGGCCTCCGCGATCCTGAGCAACCCCTTCTACCAGTCGCTCTCGGCAGGCTTCGCGGGCACGCAGGAGTACATGGCGATGGAGAAGCTGGGCCAGCTGCGGGCCCGCGACGAGTGGGACCTGATCGTCGTCGACACCCCGCCGTCCCGCTCGGCGCTGGACTTCCTGGACGCCCCGAAGCGGCTGGGTTCGTTCCTCGACGGCAAGCTGATCCGGGTGCTGCTGGCGCCCGCGAAGGTCGGCGGGCGGGCCGGCATGAAGTTCCTCAACGTCGGCATGTCGATGATGACGGGCGCCCTGGGCAAGCTGCTGGGCGGTCAACTGCTCAAGGACGTACAGACGTTCGTGGCCGCGATGGACTCCATGTTCGGCGGCTTCCGTACCCGTGCCGACGCCACGTACAAGCTGCTCCAGGCGCCCGGCACGGCCTTCCTGGTGGTGGCCGCGCCGGAGCGGGACGCGCTGCGTGAGGCGGCGTACTTCGTGGAGCGGCTGGCGGCCGAGGACATGCCGCTGGCCGGTCTGGTGCTCAACCGCGTCCATGGCAGCGGCGCTGCCCAGCTGTCCGCCGAGCGCGCGCTCGCCGCCGCGGAAAATCTTGACGAGCCCCGCATTGTGGATCAGACGGACGGGAAAGCAGTTCGTAACTCTCCCGACACGTACGACAGTTCAGCCAGTCCAGAATCTTCCGCAACGGCCGACCCCCAGGACGGCTCCCCCGCCCCGGACCTGACGGTGGAACAACTCACGGCCGGCCTGCTCAGGCTGCACGCCGAGCGGATGCGTCTGCTCTCCCGCGAGCAGCGCACGCGTGACCGCTTCACCGCGCTTCATCCCGAGGTGGCCGTGGCCGAAGTGGCCGCGCTGCCCGGAGATGTCCACGACCTGACGGGGCTGCGGGACATCGGGGACCGGCTCGCGGCCATAAGGCCGGAGCTGCCCACCTCCGACAACTGACCGGTCGGCCGGCTGAACTGACGGAGGCTGAGGAGCCGTCCGTGGCCCGAAGCCGGTCCACGCCTCGGGGCACCCGAGAGCCGGCGCACCTGCCCGACGCGCCAACGCCTCAAGGGCGCCCTCGACCGACGTGGCCCGGAAGGGGCCTCGCCCTCAGCTCACTGCCGCGTAGTTCTCGTACATCTCGTCATCGTCGAGCGGCAGAATGCCCGCGCCACGCTCGTACTCCGTGCGCGCGGTCTCCAGCAGCCTGCGCCACGACGTGACGGTCGGTCGCCTGCGCAGCAGTGCGCGGCGCTCGCGTTCCGTCATTCCTCCCCACACGCCGAACTCGACGCGGTTGTCCAACGCGTCCGCCAGGCACTCCGTGCGCACCGGGCATCCGGTGCACACCGCCTTGGCCCTGTTCTGCGCTGCTCCTTGAACGAACAGTTCATCCGGATCGGTAGTGCGGCAGGCAGCCTGCGCACTCCAGTCGGTTACCCAGCCCATACCGGCGCCGTCCTCTCCCGAATCGAGGCTCCCCCACGGCGGCAGCGGCATATTCACCGCCGCCAGTTGAGGACGTTACGGAAGGTGGGCACAGCGCAACACCCCCTTCGGGCCCAATCTTGAATGGCCCGAACGGACTATGCGTAAGCGGCAGATCACCCGCGGGAGTGACCTGAGGACATACGTGACTATCCCGTCAGAACGGGACAGTTGACATGCGTCACAACGGACACCGAATGACACACGAGGTGGATTCGGACACGGCACCGGAAAAAAATCGGAAGAACGTCAGAACGATTCGGGCTCGCTGGACGTACTTGATACAAGGGCCTACGGCTGTGACAGTTGAGAGCAGCTTAGGCCAACGCCTGCGCGCGTGTCCGGCGAATGAGAACGTAGACAACCGTTCATGTTTCCTTCACGCCCCGGCGCCGATGGCGTCCTGGCGACGGGATGTCACGATCCGGCACCCGTACTCCTCTGGACCCACCTGTCCTTCGGAACGGTCGTCGGGACGGATTAGGCTGCCCTCATGCCAAACAAGCGCTCGGGTGGTGGTCTGTCCCCCACACAGCAGGCCGCCAAGTTCCTAGGTGTCAGCGTGCTCGCCGGCGCCGTCATGGCGGGCATCGCCCTGCCCGCGGTCGGCGCCCTGGGACTCGCGGCCAAGGGGTCCGTCGAGGGGTTCGACGAGCTCCCCGCCAACCTCAAGCAGCCACCGCTGAGCCAGCGCACCACGATCCTCGACAGCAAGGGCGACTCGATCGCCACGGTGTACAGCCGCGACCGTACGGTGGTCGATCTCAAGGAGATCTCGCCGTACATGCAGCAGGCGATCATCGCCATCGAGGACGCCCGGTTCTACCAGCACGGCGCGATCGACCTGAAGGGCGTCCTGCGCGCGCTCAACCGGAACGCGCGGGAGGGCGGTGTCACCCAGGGCGCGTCCACGCTGACGCAGCAGCTGGTGAAGAACGTGGCGGTCGAGGAGGCCGGTGACGACCCGACGCTGGTCGCCCAGGCCACCCAGCAGACCCTCGGCCGGAAGATCAACGAGCTGAAGAAGGCGATCCAGCTCGAGGAGGAACTCGGCAAGAAGAAGATCCTCGAGAACTACCTGAACATCACGTTCTTCGGCCAGCAGGCCTACGGCGTCGAGGCCGCCTCCCATCGGTACTTCTCCAAGTCCGCCAAGGACCTGGACGTCGAGGAGGCCGCACTCCTCGCCGGCATCGTGCAGTCGCCCAGCCGGTACGACCCGGTGAACGACCCGCAGGAGGCCACCAAGCGGCGCAACACCGTGCTGCAGCGCATGGCCGATGTCGGCGACATCTCCCAGACGGACGCCGACAAGGCCAAGGAGAAGCCGCTCGGCCTCGACATCAGCAAGCCGAAGAACGGCTGCATCACCGCCGTCAAGGGCGCCGGCTTCTTCTGCGACTACGTCCGCAAGATCTTCCTGAACGACCCGATCTTCGGGAAGACCAAGGAGGAGCGGGCCAAGATCTGGAACCAGGGCGGTCTGACGATCCAGACGACGATGGACCCGAAGGCCCAGAAGTCGGTCCAGGCCTCCGTCAAGGCCCACGTCCGGCAGAAGGACGAGGTGGCCACCGCCGCCACCATCGTGGAGCCGGGCACGGGCAAGATCCTCGCCATGGGCCAGTCCAGGCCGTACGGCCTGGACACCAAGAAGAACGAGACGTCGATCAACCTCTCGGTCGACGAGTCGATGGGTGGCGGAGCGGGCTACCAGCCCGGTTCGACGTTCAAGCCGATCGTCGCCGCGGCGGCCATCGAGGACGGCATGTCCCCGGGGAAGATCTACTCCGCGCCGTACAAGATGGCGTACCCGAGCCCGATCTCCACCTGTGACGGCGGCACCTGGCGCAACGGCACCGGCAGCAGCGCCGCGAAGCTCGAGAACGAGAGCGCGAGCGAGGTCGGCCCGTACTCGATGAAGAAGGCGACCGCGCTGTCGGTCAACACCTACTTCGTGCAGATGATCGCGGACATCGGCATCTGCCCGGTGACCAAGATGGCCGGGAAGATGGGTGTCGAGCGGGCCGACGGCCGCAAGATCGACCAGGCCCCGTCGATCGCGCTCGGCACGCAGGAGATGTCCCCGCTGACCATGGCGAACGCGTACGCCACCTTCGCCGCGCGCGGCATGTACTGCACGCCGGTCGCCATCGAGTCCATCACCCAGCGGGTCGGCGAGAAGTCGAAGTCGCTGGAGGTCCCGAAGTCGACGTGCTCGCGTGCCATGTCCGAGAAGACCGCCGACACGATCAGCACCCTGCTCGAGGGCGTGGTCGAGGACGGTACGGGCCGGGAGGCCGGCCTCGGCGGCAGCCGCCCCAGCGCCGGTAAGACCGGTACGACGGACTTCCGTTACGCGGCCTGGTTCGTGGGCTACACCCCGAACATGGCCGGTGCCGTCTGGGTCGGCGACCCCGCGCACAAGCGCCGCATGGTGAACATCCGTATCGGCGGCGAATGGCACGAGGCGGTCTTCGGTGGCCGGGTTCCCGGCCCGATCTGGCGCGACATGATGTCCGGCGCGCTCGAGGGCAGGCCGAACCCCGACTTCAACCGCGTCTTCATCCCCGACGAGCGGCCGGACCGCGGCCGTGGGGACGACGACAACGGCAATGGGAACGGGAACGGGAACGGCGACGACAACGGCAACGGTGACGACGGGGGCGACGGTGGCTTCGTCGGCGGCACCGACGGCGGCACCACCTTCCCGACCCCGGACTTCACCATCCCGGAGAACTGGTTCCAGGGCCAGACGAACGGCGGGAACAACGGGAACGGCAACGGCGGTGGCGGCGGATTCGGGTGACGGACGTGGCGGCGGCTCCCTGACGGCCGTCGTCGGAGCAGACCGGTGACGGACGTGGCGGCGAACCGGTGAATCGTGGACCGGTAGATAGAGGTGCGGCGTGGGGCGCCCCTGGAGACGGGGCGCCCCACCGCCGTCGTGTGGGAGGGCCGGCGAGAGCGTGAGTGCCTGGCAGGAACCGGAAGGCCGACAACGGCGGGAAGGCAGGGCGGACGCCAGGGAGCCGACCGGAAAGCCGGGCGGACGCCGGAGAGCGCGGACCGGAGAACCTGCCGAAGCCTGAGGGGCCCGCCGGAGCCTGAGGGGCCCGCCGGAGCCTGAGGGGCCTGCCGGAGCCGGCAGCCGGGAGGGAGCCGGTCGGCGGTCAGCCGCCTGCGAGCTGCTGCTTGACGATGGCGGCGACGCGGCCGCCCTCGGCGAGCCCGGCCACCTTCGGGTTGACGATCTTCATGACCTGGCCCATCGCGCGCGGGCCCTCGGCACCGGCCGCCCGTACCTCCTCGACGGCCTGCACGACGATCTGCCGCAGCTCCTCGTCGGACAGCTGCTTGGGCAGGTACTCGGCGAGAAGCTCGCCCTCCGCCTTCTCCCGCTCGGCCGACTCCGTACGACCGCCCTGGGCGAAGGCCTCCGCGGCCTCACGGCGCTTCTTCGCCTCCTTGGTGATCACCTTGAGCACCTCGTCGTCGGAGAGCTCACGCTTCTCCTTGCCCGCGACCTCTTCCTTCGTGATCGCGGTGAGCGTCAGCCGGAGCGTCGAGGAGCGGAGCTCGTCGCGCTCCTTGATGGCGGCGTTGAGGTCTTCCTGCAGCTTCGACTTGAGCGTGGTCATGGCGTCGATTGTCGCAGGTGTGGTGTGCGAAGCGCGCCTTGATTTCGCTGGTGTGTGCGGATCGGATGCGGGAGCCGGAGTCGGTTGTCCACAGGGCGAGTTGACGATCGGTGACGCACGGCGGTGGTGGGCGAGGGTTGTCCACAGGCGGGCGCTCGGGCTCGGCCGGGTCTGACACGATGGACACATGCGAGCGCGATACGGAGTACCTCTGGGGATCGCGGCGGTCGGTGCCGCCGGTGTGGTGTACGCGGCGGGATTCGAGGCCCGCTCCTTCCGGCTGCGGCGGGTGACGGTGCCGGTGCTGCCACCGGGCATGCGGCCGCTGCGCATACTCCAGGTGTCCGACATCCACATGGTGAGCGGGCAGCGCAAGAAGCAGCGCTGGCTGCGGTCCCTGGCCGGGTTGCGCCCCGACTTCGTGATCAACACCGGGGACAACCTCTCCGACCCCGAGGGCGTCCCCGAGGTCCTGGACGCGCTCGGCCCGCTGATGGAGTTCCCCGGCGCGTACGTCTTCGGCTCCAACGACTACTACGGCCCGAAGCTGCGCAACCCCGCGCGCTACCTGTTGGAGAAGGTTCAGGGCCGACACGGTCTGAACGGCAACAAGCCGGTGGTGGGCGCCATCCACAACCCGTGGGAGGACCTGCGGGACGGCTTCGACGGGGCGGGCTGGCTCAACCTCACCAACACCCGCGGCACGCTGAAGATCGAGGGCATGTCGGTCGAACTGACCGGCCTGGACGACCCGCACATCAAGCGGGACCGGTACGCGCGGGTGGCCGGCGGTCCGTCGGACTCCGCCGACCTCTCCCTGGCCGTCGTCCACGCCCCCTACCTCCGCAGCCTGGACGCCTTCACCGCCGACGGCTACCCGCTCATCCTCGCTGGCCACACCCATGGCGGACAGCTCTGCGTCCCCTTCTACGGCGCCCTCGTCACCAACTGCGATCTCGACACGGACCGCGTCAAGGGCCTCTCCACACACACGGCCGACGGTCACACCGCCTATATGCACGTCTCCGCCGGCTGCGGCACGAACCGCTTCACCCCGGTGCGGTTCGCGTGCCCACCGGAGGCTTCGCTGCTGACATTGGTGGGACGGGAGGGGTAGGCCTCTCGACCCGGGCCGAGACGGGGCCGGCTGGGCGGAGCCTGGTTGGGCTTGGGGTTGAGGTTGGGCTTGGGCTGCGGTGAAGGTCCTCGGGGTTACATGGCTGGCCTGGGCCCAGGAGTGGCCTTGGGCCGAGCCCGGTGTGGACGTACTCCCGCCCTCGATGCCCACCCGTACGGATCACCCTGGATCGCCCGTTTCGTCCGGTCGGCTTAGCGTGAGCGCATGACCGCACCGATACCCAGGGACATCCCCGACCTGCCCGCGATCTCGGGCATCCCCGCTCCGGTGACGTCCGTCGTGCCCGCGACGGCGGTGGTGGCACCGGCACGACGCCCATGGGCGGGGGCGTACCGCGCCTTGGTCGCGCTGGTGGCGGCCGCGGCCGTGGTGACCGAGATGGTGCTGGGCAGCCCGCTGCGCGCGTTCAGCCACTTCTCGGTCCAGAGCGCGGTCCTGGTGGCACTGGTCTTCGCCGTCTCGGCCCGCCAAGCCTGGTCGGCCCGCCGCCCCCTGCCGTCCGCGGTGACGGGAGGCACGGTTCTCTACGCCGTGATCACTGCGTCGGTGTATCACCTGCTCCTGACGAACGTCCCGACGACGTTCTCGATGACCACGTCGCCGACCGGCGCCCCGGTCACGCCCACCGGCTGGCTCGCCGTGACCAACCTCGCCCTCCACACGGTGATCCCCCTCGCGGTGGTGGCGGACTGGCTGCTGCTGACCCGCCCGTCCCCACCCCGCCTGATCCACGCGGTGGCCTGGCTGCTCTACCCGCTGGCGTACCTGGCGTCCACGCTCGGCCGTGCGGCCCTGGTGACCACCGACTGGCCGGCCCCGTACCTCTACCCGTTCCTGGACGTCGACCGCCACGGCTACAAGGACGTCCTCGGCAACGCCCTCCTCCTGGGCCTCGCCTTCTGCGCCGTCGCCCTCCTCATCGTCGTCGTCGACCATCTCCGCCCCGACCCGGTGCACCCCCGGCGGGGCCGCCCCGACCGCCCCGACCGCCACCCCGAAAACCGGATTTCGTCTCCGGCCACCGGTGGGCTAAAGTAAACGACGTCGCCGCGACGAGCAGCGACAATCGGGGTGTAGCGCAGCTTGGCAGCGCGCTTCGTTCGGGACGAAGAGGTCGTGGGTTCAAATCCCGCCACCCCGACGGTGAAGTACCAGGTCAGGGGCCTGATCCGCATCGCGGATCGGGCCCCTGAGTGGTTTGTGGGGCCATCTTGGGAGCCAGGTCGAAACCTGGCTTGCGCGGGCGCGTCCGCACGATTGCCGTTGTCAACCGTCGGCAGGACAAGTCTCCGCCCGAAATGAACGGGCCGTGTCAAGGCAGGGCGGCCGGGGCAGTTCATGGCAGGGACGCCTTCAACAAGTACCTGCTGACGTCATCGACCTGGTGCGGGATACTCCGGAGCGTTCCGAACTGACGATCAGAGAAGTTGCCCGAGTCGAGGCGTGGAACGCCGATCTGGCAGGGACGTCGAAGCTGTGGGAACTGTACGCGTCAGTCCTGGCGGAGACCGCCCGGTACTGATGGACCTGACGCCCACGGAGTTTGAGCGCCTCATCCGGCAACTGTTCGAGGCCATCGGCCTGGACAGCGTGAACACACAGCCGTCGAAGGACGAGGGTGTGGACGCGGTCGCGATGAACCCGGACCCGGTCATGAAGGGGCTGTGCATCATCCAGGCCAAACGCACCAAGAATGTGGTGCCGTTCGAAACTGTCTCGGGCCAGCGAAGCGTTCGCCAACGAGCACGGGAGGCTTGAACTCCTCGACGGCGCAACCTGGTGCACCTGTTCAAGGAACATAGGAAGCTCGACGTGGTCCCCGGACCGGTACCGCCGAAGCGGCGTCCCCGAAAGGCGCGCGCCCTGCTTCCAGGACGCGACGCCGGCGCGCTGCAGGCAGAGGGCCCGCCGCGGGAACTCGGCGGAACCGGTAGCCCGTGCGGCCCCAGCCCCTCAAGTACGTGATCTTGTGGGAGCCTGACCGGCTACTTGAGGTCGATCGTTCGGACCGGCTGCCCGGTGGTGCGGGCGATGGTTTCGAAGTCGCGGTCGTAGTGCAGCAGCATGAGTCCTGCTTCTTCTGCGGCTGCGGCCACGAGGAGGTCGACGGCTCCGGCGCTGCGGTGCTCACCCTTGGTGGTGAGCTCGCGCTGGACGACGCGGGCGCGCCGGTAGATGCCGTCGGGCATGGGGCACCAGGTGAACTGGTTCAGCCGTTCCTGGATGGCCTCGCGATCTTTCGCGGAACGGGCGCAGTAGAGGACTTCCAGTTCGGTCAGGTCGCACAGGGCGATCAGACCGGCGCCCATCCTCTGCTCCCACTCTTCGGTCGTCTGACGCAGCAGAACGCGAGCCAGGGCCGACGTATCGATGAGGTAGTCGGCAACGCTCACCGGGCGGAACCACCTCGATAGTTGCGCTTGTCCAGGAGGGATTCGATGTCGAGGGCGCCTTCATCCGCGAGATCCTGCAGTTCATGCAGGGCACGCAAGCGACGGTTGCGTGCGACGACCTCACGCAGGGCGGTGTTGATGGTGTCCCGCTTCGTGGAAGTGCCCAGCTCCTTCGCTGCGGCGTCCAACGCATCGTCGTCGAGATCGATGACGGTTCTACTCATGAGCCCACCTCCGTACACATCGGCTTGTGTATCAATATACATGATCGAATATATCGCGAGGGGGGTCGGAACCAGTCTGCCGCTTGCGGACCGACGAGTATGACGTGCTTCTGGCTCTGGAGGGTGCAGGTCTCGACCGTGCTGGGGTCGACGTCCACCAGGCCGTACGTGAGCCAGTCCGTTACAAGGATCTCGACCGTGTAGTCGGTGAGCGTTGCGGATCGGTGTCCCAGGCTTTCTTGTTTTCGCAGGTGGCGGGGGTGGGATCGTTCCACTGTTGCGGGTTGGGGGGTGGCTGTTGTCCGCAGTCTGCGGGCCGTCCGAAGCTTTGGGTGTTGCAGCGGCTGATGCGGCCGAGTGCAGAGCAGTAGCGTCCGACGTTCCCTTCCCTTCTTTTATTCGGCCGGGACATCCATCTCTTTGGGCGCTCGCGACGCAGGCTGCGGGGCTGTGCGACGTCATCCGGATCAGAGAAGGAGCATGTATATGAACGTGAAGGCTTTTGCGGGTCGGCGTGTGGGCGTGGCCGCGGGTCTCGTCATGGTTCTCGGGTGGGGTGTGTCGGCGCAGGCCTCCGCGATCGGGCCGTCGGCGATCGGTGGGAAGGCCGGTGGCAGTGCCGGCAAGAGTGCCGTCCCCGCCTGCTCGCAGGAGGTTCTCGGTGTGTCCGCCTCCAAGGAGCCCGCGGACAGCAAGGACGCCAGGCATCTCCTCCTCACCGTCCAGAACACCGGCACCAAGAAGTGCGACGTCTACCGCTACCCCCTCGTGCGGCTCGGCGACGGCCGGCGCACGGCCCCCGTGATCAAGGAGAGCGACCCGCACCCGGGGGTCCCCGTCACGCTCGGTCCGGGTGAGGAGGCGTATGCCGGTCTGGTCGTCAACGGTCCCATGGACGAGTACGAGGCGAAGACCATCACCCTCAGCCTCCAGGGTCGTAAGCCCGGTAGCGGCGCGGGCAAGCCGATCAATGTGCCCATGCCCGTCAAGACGTTGTACGCCAACGACTTCCAGCGGGTCACCTACTGGACGACCGCTCCCGGTGTCGCCCTGGATTTCGTCATGTCGAGGTGAGGGACGTCGGTCGGTAGCCCTTTCCAACCACCCGTTGTTGTTTGGAGTTTTGATGAGATCTGTTCTTCGGAAGGTCGCGAGCCTCGTGGGGGTGGGCGCGGCTGTCGCGGCCATGTCCGTGACCGGCGCGTCCGTCGCCCACGCGGAGGCCCCCACCCAGGGCTGCCCGTACCCCTACGTCTGCTTCTACGTGGACAACGACGCCCTGCTGGCCGGCAGACCGATGGCGAAGTACCAGGTCGTCACCAGCGGCTTCCAGCCGGTCACACCCCGGCCGCACTACGGGGTCCTGAACACCCGGAACGACGACGTGGTGCATCTGCGGCTCCAGAGTGGGGGGTCGATCTGCCTCGGGCCGAACTCCCACACCGTGTTCACCAACGCCTACAGCGTCAATGGAGTGCGGATCTCCAGTAGTTCGAAGTGCTGACGCAGCCTGTGCTCCGTCCTCCCCTGGTTCGTCCTCCTCTGGTTCGTCGGCCTGTTGCTTCGTCGGCCTGTCGTCGGTCGGCGTGTCAGTCGCCGGTCTCCGTCTCGTCCTCGGTGGTGGTCATGGGGACCCAGCCGGCGTGGTCCTGGTACCAGTAGTGCGGTAGGCCCTCGATGTTGGTGGTGCGGAAGGGGCGGCCGTGGTCGTCGATGCGCACCGTCCCCGTGCGGCCCTGTGAGGACCAGTCGAGGTCGACGTACCAGTCGCAGGTGCAGGTGTCGGTGCGCGCGGAGAGGAGCAGGACCTCCGGCTTCCGTAGGGACACCTGGTAGGGGAAGTCGATGGCGGGGTCCGGGCTGTCCGTTTGGTTACCGGGGAGCGAACGGGCCAGGGGGCGGTGCGCGTCGAGGTCCACCGAGAAGTGGCGGGGGATCAGGATGGCGCCGCAGCCTTCGTACATGGAGTAGGCGATGGCCTCGGGGGCGGCGGGAGCGGAGCGGCTGACCACCCGCACGCGCACTCCTTCCAGGGTGACGGCCGCGGAGCCGCTGCCCTGCACCGTGATCTGCAGGTGGGTGGTGCGCCCGTGGACCGCCCCCAGGGACGTGGCCCACACAGCGGCGTCCTGTGGGGCTGGTGGCGGCGGGACCTGCCGCGGTGGCTTGGCGACGACGTAGTCATGGTCGCATTCGGGCCGCCAGAGGTGGGAGTTGGCCGTCCAGGTGAGCGGAACCGTGGGTGAGGGTGAGGCCGTGTCGACGCTCGCCGGGCTCTCCTGCGGGCCGCTGCCGCCGCTGGGCGTGGCCGACACCGAGGGGTCCGGTGCGACAGGGGCCGAGGCCGACGGCCCGTCCGCGCCCGAGGAGGGGGTGGCAGTGGATCGCGGGGCGCTGCCGCCGCCGGGTGTCGCCGACACCGAGGGGGCCGGTGCGACGCGGGCCGAGGCCGTCGGTTCACCGCCACCGGCGGAGGGGCCGGCGGCGGAGGTGGTGAGGCCGGCGAGCGCGACGGCGAGCGTGGCCGCTAGTGCGAGGGAGCGGGCGGGTCGTGGTCGGGGGCGCACCGTGGTGTGCCGCCGGTCGGCCGACGAGACCGGTTCGGGGTTCGGGGCGGGCGATGCCATGAGCCCCGGG
>NZ_JARGEE010000138.1:0-20667 GCF_033794485.1 Streptomyces sp. MB09-02B | reverse complement strand
GGCGCCGGCTCGGGGCTCGTCCGTGCGGGCGGGTCGCAACCGGGCGCCGGCCCGGACGGGTCCTCTGTCGTGGTTGCCGGTGGAGTCACTGGCCATGGGCGTAGGGGGCGGAGTCGAGGGCGCGGGCCCGGTCGGTGAGGCGGGTCATGCGGGTGCGGGCCTTCTCCAGTTGCTCCAGGTCGTCGGCGGCGGGGCCGGCGTCCGCGGCGAGGTCGGTCCAGACGGCGATCAGTTCGCGGCCCAGATGTAGACCCTGGAGCGGGTCGCGGACCGCCCGCCAGGCGGCCGCCGCGCTCTGGATGTTGCCGTACGCGGCACGCTGGTCGCGCATGCGGTGCCGGAGGCCGGCGAGGTCGAGGGAGAGGTGGAACGAGCGGAGGGCGTCACCGGCCAAGTAGGCGATGTAGGCGGTGAGTTCGCGGAGCTTCAGCACCTCGGGGTGTTGGGGGCCCAGCGCGACGGTCGCCTGGGCGACGGTCTGCTCGGCCATCTCCGCGGCCTCCTGGATACGGCCCAGCTTCACCGCCTCGTTGATGTGGGACATGGGCTCCGCGAAGAGGGAGGTCGTACCGCCGCTCGTCCCCTCCAGCTCCAACACGGCTTCAGCCACCCCGTCGAACTCCCGGACCGGGGCCGGTTTGGGACCGGGGTCCTCTTCCTCGACCTTCCACTCGGGAGCGACATAGGAGTCCGTCGCGGACTCCTCCGGAGGCGCGAGCACGGGTGCCGGCGCCGAAGGGGGCACGATCGCGGGCATCGGATCGGAAGACTGGTTGGGGGTCGGCGGCCAGGGTCGCGGCTCAAGCGACGCAGGACGCACACCGCGGTCCGAGGTGAAAGCCGGCTCCTGACCCTGGCCCGGCTGCCACGGTTGCGGATCCGCGGCCCGCCCCGGGGCGGGGATGAGTTCGGTCACCGGGCCGAACTCACCCGTCGGGGGTGAGACGGTACCGATGGCCGGGGCCGGGTGCCGACTTCCGGCAGATGACGGATCCGCCCCGCCTGCCTCGGCCGTGGTGCCGGGCGGGTCCTGCGAGGGCCTCGGGGCCCCGGGGGACTGCGCGAGTGGACCGTCCTTCGGTTCCGGGATCTTGCGCAGGACGAACGTCGACGGCGCGACGGCACCCGTCGACGGCTCCGATGGCCCCTGCTTCGCCCTGGGGAGAGGCATCGTCCGGGGCTCTCCGGACGGGCGCCCGGATGTCCCGGGAGCGATGGACTCCGCCGCAGCCGTCGGCTCCACCGCCGACAACCGCATGGTGCTCGGCTCCCGCCTCGTCCGAGAGGCGAGGTCGCCGTGTGCGGAGTCACCGCGCTGTGCCTCTGCGTACGGGACTTCGGAAGCCACCACCGGCTCGGCAAGAGGTGTGGCTTCAGATGCGGGGCGCCCGGCGGCCGCGTGCCCCGGCGCGGGCACCCCTGCCGAGGCGGAAGGCGCGCCCGCCACGCTCGGTGCGTGCCACACCTCGGGCTCATGCCGCACCTCGTCAAGGGCGCCAGGCGCGGCTACGGCCGCAGGGCCGACCGCTTGTTCCGGTACCGCCGACTCCGGTGCCGCCGACTCCGGTACGGCACGCAGGATCTGGGTCGACCTGTCGCGGCGGACTGTCGGCGAGATCTCCGGACGCGCGGCTGCCATGGCGGTCTCGGACACCTGCCCGCCGACAAAACGAGGCGCGACCGCGTCCCCGGCCTGTGGCTCGGCAGTCGCCTCGCCGACGTGCCAGGGCTCTGCCACCCGTACGGGCTCGCCGGCGAACTGGCTGGCACCGTCCACGCACACACGCAAGGGCACCACATACCCGATGCGCTCATCGTGCACCGTGGCGTGCACGGGGTGTCCGGCAGCGAGGGCGATCCGGTGAAGGTGCCGAAGGACGGCGTCCTGGATCTCCTGGCCGTGCGACGCGACGACCGACACGCCTCCGATCCAGGCAGCGCCCGCCCCGGGGCCGACCGCGGGGACATGAACATCGACCGGCACCGCCGCCGGGGCGGCCGAGGATGCCGAACGCTTCCGTTCCGTCTTCTTCTCCCGGCTGGGTCGACGCATCTGTTCCCTCACTCTGTCGTGCCGGGGAACCGGCCCCACACTTGGTCCCAAGTCTTCCGGCTCGCCTACGATTTCACGTCACCACGGCGTCACAGACACGTCGCAGAAGCCTGGCCGGCTCGGCCTGGTGGTCATGATTCAGCGCTTCGGCCCTCCCCTGTCGCTCCCCGGCGGTGGTGGCCCGGGCTGTCGAGGTACTCGCCAGGAGCCTGCGCCGGTAGTCCTGCCGGTCTGCTGGTTCGCGGAGTTCTGCGCACCCGGAGTGCCCGGAGACCTTCCCTTCAGGTGAAGTCCGGCGGCCTTGGCCACCGACGTTCCCCCACCTCCGGCCTGCGGCGAGAGGGAACCACCAGCGGCGGTCACGACCCCGCGCAGGTGTTCCTGCGGTGTCTTGCCACTGCCGGGCGCCGGCGTCGTGGCGTCCTTGGCGAACCGCTTCTTCTCCTCGAGGGTCTTCACCTCGCCGAACCGCTTCCAGAGCGGTTCGGCCGCCTGCTGGTTCACTCCTGCGTGCTTCAGTGCTTTGTCCAGGTCCTTGACGACGTTCTTGTCGCCGCGCCGGACGAAGCTGTCCAGGACAGTGGAGAGCCTGCCGTCGGTCTGCCCGTCCCTGGACACCCAGGACCGCACCTGGTCGGTGAACCTCTCCCGCGACTGCTGGAGTTCGCCCTTCCAGTCGCGCCCCGCGTCTCGACTCCGTGCGGTCTCGACCGCGCTGTCGTGCACGGCGAGTACAGCGGCGGCCTTGACGGCTTCGCGCACCTTTGGATCGCGGTACTGATCCGCGACACGGACCGGATTGATGCCCACCAGCGGCTGCGGGTCGAACTGTTGCGGTAACTGATGAGGGCCCTGCGCGGTGATGTTCACCGGACTGCCCATCGGCCCGTGCAGCGTCTCCTCGATCACCCCGAGTGCGTCCTGGTTGCCGAAGGTCTGCGAACGCTGCTCCGGAAGGTACGACTGCGGAAGCCCCTGCCAGACGGCGTCCGGCTCCTGGTGGAAGACGTAGCCCTGCTTCGCCTCGGGATGCGGGTCGTCCGGGGAGAGCGCCAGGAACGCGTATCTGCCCTGGATCTCCGTCTGCGGATAGGCCGCCGTCATCAGTTCCTGAACCGTGCCCTTGAAGCTGGTGTCCACCACGGTCACCGAGCTGTCCGGGAGCCCGACAGGGACTCCCGAGGCGCGAAGGTAGTCCGTGAGGTGTCGGTAGGAACCGTCGACGTCCGCCGGGTCCACCTTCTTGCGGGCGCCGCGGAATGCCTCCGCCTCCGGGAAGCTCGCTCCGGCGTTCTTCTCCAGGTCCTGGAGCGCCGCGTCGACCACGGCCCTGGACACGACGACCTCGCGGCAGTGCCGGTCGAAGAACTCCGGATCGAGCCCCGCACGGCCGCAGCGAGGCTGTGACCGTCCCGCCCGAGGAAGGCGACGACTCGGTCGGGGTTCCGCCGGACGTCGGCCCGCAGGTCGTCCAGTATCTCCGCGGACACGGACACCATGAACGGCGCGCTGTGCTCGCGGAATGCCTGGTATGCCTCCTCCACCGCCTGCCGCTGCGCGGAGTCCTCAAGCCGGTACGCCGCGTGGATGTCGGCCACCTGGCCGTACAGTTCGTCAACGGGGCGCAGTGCCATCAGGCCTGCTCATCGGCCGGTTTCCAGGCCGGGTCCAGCCGTTGGGAGAGCCACCGCAGGAAGCCGGGGTAGCGGGCGGACAGGCTCAGCCAGACAGGTACGCCGGTTTCGGAGCGGGTGGTGCGCCCGATACCGTCCAAGGCCACCGGCATCTTGTCGAACTCGACGAAGGGCAGTTGGAGCACGGCCGACAGGGTCAGTGCGTCGTGCTGGATGGTGCCCGGGTGGAATCGTTCGAACCAGTGCCGCATATGTGCCGCCAGCAAGGCGCCCCAACCCGGAGCGCCGGGTGCGGCGAGAGCTCCGAAGACCGGGTGGTCGGCCGTGATCTCAATGGCGGAGGTGAAGGTGACCTCTGAGGTGACGAAGTACGGCGTCGGCAGCAGGCCCTTGTGCACCGCGTCGAAGACCCGGTGCACGGACGGCACATCCAGCCGGAAGTTGTGCTCGGCCCGGCTGGGGTCGCGATAGTTCAGGGCACCGCCCATTTGGGTGACGTGGAGCCGGGAGGCCAGTTCGGGAGCGGCGTCCAGAACCAGTGCGAGATTGCTGAGAGGGCCCATACCGACCCACTGCACGGGCCCAGGCACGGCCGCGCACAGGGCGCGCACCGCCGCCACCACATCGGCCGGCTGGGCAGGGATCTCGTCGGGCACCAGACCGTCCGCGCAGAAGTACCGGGTGTCCCCGAGGGAGACACCCGAAGCGACCGCGACATCCGTGCGGCCGGTCAGGTCCAGCAGGAACCTGGCGAACCTGGCCCGCTCGCCGTAGCCGACGGCCGGTCCGGTCTCGTCGCCGGTGAGCACCAGAGCCAGTCGCGGCAGGGAACGCGCCGCCGCCACGACGGCCAGTGCGTCGTCGGCGTCACCACCGATGTCCGTGTCGATGATGACCGGCGCAGAGCGGAGGTCCTCCGGCCAGTTGCCGGTGGCCTGCATACGGGCGCTCAGTTCATCCAGGCCCGTTCCCGGAAGGGACTCACCGGATTCGACGAGGGCACGCCACTCTGCTCGGATCTCCTCCCGGGAAACAGGCTCGGTCACGGCTCTCGCCCATGTCCACCTTCCCTCCGTCCACGGCGATGTCGCCGTCCTCCGTACGACCGCTGCCGCCGTCCGGTCGCATGACCACATTGTCCCAGCCGGGGCTGACATCACGGTCTGTGGTCATGTGCGTGCGATCTCTCGGCGGAGGGGCCGCCCGCGCGTGCGCGTTCGGTGAGGCGGCCCATGCGGGCGCGGGCTGCCTCCAGTTGCTGCATCTCGGCCGCTGCTGGGCCGCCGCCCTCGGCCAACTCGCTCCACAGACCGATCAGTTCATGTCCGAGGGCCAGGCCCTGCGCCGGGTCTCGCACAGCTCGCCACGCGGCGGCCGCACTCTGGACATTGATGTACGCCCGTACGTCTCCCCGCTCCCGGTGGATGCGGGCGAGACTCATGGACAAGCTGAACGATCGGTGTGCATCACCGGCCAAGTACGCTATGTAGGCCGCCAGTTCGCGCAGCTGTAGCACTTCGGGGTGCTCCTCGCCCAGCGTCTTCGTCGCCGCCGCGATACTCTGCTCCGCCATCGCCGCCGCCGACTCGATCCGGCCCCTCTGCACGGCCTCGTTGATCCGCATCACGGGCTCGGCCAGGAGCGACGGGGCGACCGATTCGGCGGGGGTGGGCGCAACCTCGGGTGTGGGTGCAACCGTGGCTGCGGGCGGTGGGGCCGGTGCCGGCTCCGTCGGCGCGGCGGGGGCTCGTAGGTCCGCCGTCTGTCGCGGTGCGGCGAACCGGACCGGCTCGCCCGCGAAGTGACTCGATCCGTCAGCCACCACCCGGAGAGGGGTGCTGAACCCGATCCGCTCGTCGTGAACCATCGCGCTCACCGTGTGTCCCGTGGCGAGAACCAGCCGATGCAGATAGTTCAGTACCGCGTCCTGCACGCTCTCGCCCGGGCCCGCGACGACGGGCAGGCCGCCCACGGTGACCTGCCCCTCCACCGGCACGTGGACCTCGATGGGGGTGAGCCCCGGCCCGGCACCCTGCCGAGGCTCGGGGCTGGTGCTGTGGCGTTGCCTGTCGGCGCGACCGAATCTGGGCATCGCTTCCCTCACTGGGCGGAAGAGTCGGTGGACGTGCCGGTGGCGGAGGCCGACGGGCTCTCCGGGCTCGGCGGGTCCACGGCCTCGACCACGTTCACATCATCCACACGCCATGCTTGACCGGCAGCCGAACGTACCAGCTTGAGATAGGCGTTGAGCCGCGGGCCTCGGCCGGTCCACCCGTCCCTGCCCTGCGCCTCGCCCTCCACGACGAGGTTGCGGTAGGCCACCTTCTTGCCGTCCCGGGGTGCGTCGTCCTCCAGTTCGACACTCACCGTCACAGTGGTCCATGCCCGGTGCCGTGCCCAGACGTTCCAGTCGTCCCCCGGGCCGCTGGCCGCCCGGTAGGACCGTTCGACGGCGGCCCTGCGCTTGGTGCACCAGCGGGTGGCCCGCAGCACCGCGTCGTGCGGGCTCGCGTCGTACTTGGTGTCGTAGCCGTACGCCAGCTCGGCCCACGCCTGGGAGACAGCGGTGGCGTCGTCGCCGTCCACGTCTCTTTGCACTGGCACATGCGCGTCGAGGCCCAGGGCCTTTCCGGACGGAACCGGCGCCTTGGGCGCGACGGACGGCTGCGCCGACGCCGACGACCCGCCACCCTGACCAGTGGTGTTCTGCCGCTGGTCGGGCAGCGCGCACCCGGACAGCAGGGCGAGGCCGGTCGCGGACGTCAGGAGTCCGGCCACGGTCCTGCGCATCGCGCGCCGGGGGAGTGTATGTCCGACGGACCGGTCCGCTCGGGCTGCGATCGGGCGGCCGGCGGACCGCTCGGCCCGTGTCCCGGCCCGTACCGAGGCCCGGTCACTCACTCGTGTCCCCGCCGTCCCCATGACGTCCCCCTCTTCCACTACTTCAGCCCCAGCCACGGCGCGGGATCCACGTACTTGTCATTCTCCGTGACCTCGAAGTGGGCGTGCGGGCCGGTCGAGAATCCCGTGGAGCCGACCGCTCCGACCCGCTGACCGACCTTCACCTGCTGTCCCACGGAGACGCTGATCGCGGACATGTGGTTGTACGTCGTGGTGACGGTCTTGCCGTTGATCGTGCCGTGCGCGATGACCACGCGGTTGCCATAGCCGTTGGACCAGCCCGCGAAGGTCACCTTGCCGTCGAGGGCCGCGAGGAACGGGGTTCCGGCCGGGGCCGCGAAGTCGATGCCCGTGTGCAGTTTGTAGACGCCCAGGGTCGGGTGCATGCGCATGCCGTACGGAGAGGTGACCACCAGGTCGCCGCGGAGCGGCCTGGCCATCCGCTGACCCGCGGGGATCTCACCCGGCGGATCGTCGACCGACTCGTACTTGGCGATGAGTGACTTGATGCGAACGACGTAGTTCTGTGTCTCGGTGTACGGCGGTATGCCGTGGTACTTCTCGACGGCGCCCGGGCCGGCGTTGTACGCGGCGAGCGTCAGGTCGAGGGTCTCGCCGGCCGCCTGCCCGTTGCGCTTGTATCCCTCGATCTGCTTGGCGAGGGCGCAGTCATAACGCCCTTGCGCCATGATGGCGTCGCCCGGGTCGTACGGCGACACACGGCCGTTGCCGTCGTCGTCCCTGCCCCAGGTCTTCCAGGTGCCGGGCATGAACTGGGAGAGCCCCTCGGCGCCCACCGGCGACTGGGCGTTGGGGTTCCAGCCCGACTCGGCCTCGATCTGGGCCGCGATGACGGCCGGTTTGATCACCTCGCACATCGCGCCGGCCTTGAGGACCCAGGGGACGTACTGCGCGGGCACGGACCCGTCGCTGAGACCGCCGCCGCCGGTACCGCTCACCTCGGCCGCGGCGTCCCCGCCGCCGCCCACCCCGACCATCATGACCACAGGCAGGATGACCATCGCGACACCGCCGCCCGCGATCCAGGCGGTCGTGCTTCCCCCGCTCTGTGACATCCGCTCCCCTCAGCGTCAAGTTGTAATGTGATGCGAACAGTTGAGTCTCACGGGTCACGGCCTTCGCGTAAGTAACCACCCGGTCACGAAAGTGTCCCAAGGCATCACATGCCGTTACCCGCCTCTCTGACATCAGAGATGATCAAACTGTAAGCCGCTAACGAGATATGAGGGGGAGTCGGCGGTGCAGGGGAACGCCCCGAGTGGACCGGAGATTTGGCTCCGGGGGCCGGTGACCACACCCGAGCAACCGACGTCGGCTCCGCTGACCGCGGAAGCGGAAGTGCCCTCGACCCCACACCAGTTGGCCTGGCTGGCCGCGCACGGTGGAGCGGGTGCAACGACGCTGGCAGCCGTCTTCGGCGGGATCGACGCCGGTCGCACCTGGCCCCGCCCCGATCAAGGGGAGCCGAGCTCCGTGCTCCTGGTCGCCCGTACGCACGCGGCCGGCCTACAGGCGGTGTCGTGGACACTCGATCTCTTCCGTCGCGGCGAGCAGCCACCGGGGCTGGAACTCGTCGCCGTGGTACTGGTCGCGGACGCGCCGGGGCGCCTGCCCCGTCAACTGCTCCAGCGCATCAAGGTGATCGGCTCGGCAATCGAGATCCACCGGGTGCCTTGGGTGCCCGCCTGGCGGACGGGGGATCTCACCGTCCGCCCGCCGGGAGAAACAGCCAGGCTCGCCGATCTGATCGCGCCGCCCGGGCAAGAGACACACACGAGGAGCGACCGATGAACGTCGGAATGACGTTGGCCACCCTGGCGTACGAACCTCCGGCGGACACCACCAAAGGCCTCAACCAGGTCCTCGGATACCTCGCCTGGCTGGTCACCGCAGCAGGCGTGGCGGGCCTGCTGATCGTCGGCTCCCGCATGGCCGTCGCGCTGAAGTCGGGCGACGGTGAGGAGCACCTGCGCGAGTACGCCGTCGTACTGGGCGCGTGTGTCATCGGAGCCTGCGCGGGACCCATCGTGGAGTTCCTCGGATTGGTGGGTTTCTGGAACACCGGGTGACCAGCCCGCGATTCGACGCCGATTGATTGTCACGAACATGCCACCACGCCGTGGAGATTCCCTACAGCCCTTGGTGCTGCCGGGCTTCCACCGCCAAGCTCACTTCGCCACCACGGGCGGGCCGCACGACCGGCCGGCCCTCCGAACCTTCAGGAAATCCGTCGGCCCGGCAGCCGACCGTATCGGGGAGAAGCCATGTTGAAGACCCTTGCAGCCAAGACCCAGCACATCTTTCTGGCGGAGACGGCCGTCCCGGACCCCGGCGCGGAAGCGCCGAAGGCACTCACCGACAAGGTCGACACCGTCCTCGGCCTCCTGGCCTGGGTGGGCACCGCGGCCGGTGTGGCCGGCGTCCTGATCACCGGAGCGATGATGGCGATCTCGATGCGCCGGGGCGAGGGCTCGGAACACATGGGCCGCCTCGGCATGGTCCTCGGCGGCTGTGTCCTGGTGGCCTCCGCCGGCCCTGTCGTCAACTTCGTCTTCGGCTGATCCGGTCAGGGCCAGGTCAGAAAGGAAGTACCACCATGGTGAACTCCGGCCGGTCACGTGGGGGCAGCGGGGAGTGGGAGCAGCCGTTCTGGCAGCAGAAGGGCTGGATCCTGTCGGCCGGTTTTCTGCTGGTGCTGGTTGTGCTCGCCGCCGTCACGCTGATGACCAGTGGCGGCGACGGGTCAGAAGCCTCCGGGTCCCCCACCCAGGCACCGACCGCCACCGTTTCCGACGGCGACGAGAGCAAGGGTGAGGACGACCGGCCTGCCGGCTGCCGCACCGACGACAGCGAGCAGGAGAAGCCGACCACGGCTCCGAAGGACATCTACTGGAAGGCCGGCGGAACCCAGCTGGTGCCGGCCTCCAAGTCCTCCGGTCCCCTCAAGTTCGACGGCCCGGTGTGGTCCTGTTTCGCGCACACCCCGATGGGGGCTGTGTTCGCGGCCCACGCCATCACCAACAACTTCGGTCTTGAGGGCTGGCGCGAGGTCGTCGAACGACAAGTCGTCCCGGGCGCGGGACGAGACGCGTACATCGCCAGACGCTCGAAGGAACAGGAGGAGTCGGATTCGGGCCAGCCGAGCGAGGAAACCTTCGCCGGCTTCGCCGTCCTCGCGTACAACCAGAAGGAGTCGACGGTGATGATCCTGGGGCGCATCCCGAGCGTTGACAGGTACGGCTCCCTCTCCGTGACACTGCGCTGGCAGGACGGCGACTGGAAGGTGCTCCCCGACCCCGACGGCACGATCTACGGAGGCGTGTCATACACCGACGGGACCAGCGGCTTCATCACATGGGGGACGTGAGATGGCGGACTGTCTCGAAGAGCCCTTGCAGTGTCTGAAGGACGGCATCAAATACCCCTTCGAAAAGGTCGGCGAGACCGCTGCAGGCGGCGCCGTGGAGGCCTTCGCCAAGGCGATCGGTACCGCCGCGTCGGAGACGCTCCAGGCGCTCAACGGTATCTGGATGGAGGTCAACCTCGAGGACCCGACCAGGCCGACCTCGGACATCTATGGCACGACCAGTTGGCTGGTCGGCTACGTGGCCGTGGCGAGTCTGCTCGTCGCGGCGATAAAGATGGCCCTCGACCGGCGAGGGGAGCCCATGAAGCAGGCGTTCATGGGCATGTGGAAAGTCCTCCTGGTGGGAGGGCTCGCGGTTCCCGCGGTGCAGGCGCTCTCCACCGCCTCGGACGCGTACGCCAAGGACATCTACAAGAAGTCCGAGCTCGGCGACACGGCAACCACGCTCCTCGGCGTGTCATACCTGACTTCGCCCGGGCTCGTCCTCATCTTCGGCCTGCTGGTCATGCTGTCGTCCTTCGTCCAGATCTGCCTGATGTACATACGCATCGGCGTGCTCATCATGCTGGTCGGCACGTTGCCGCTCGCCGCGGTCTCCTCGATGACGGGGTGGGGCGAGGGCTGGTGGAAGAAGCACATCGGCTGGCTCGCGGCCTGGCTGCTGTACAAACCGGCCGCGGCTCTGATCATCTATTCGGCCACCGCCATGACCAAAGGGACGAAGGACCTGCACCAGACCATCGCCGGCATGGGAATGCTCATCCTCTCCGTCTTCGCTCTGCCGGCCCTGCTCAAGTTGATCGTCCCGGCCACCGCCGCGCTGGGCGGCACGTCCGGTGGCACGGTCACCCTCAACGCCGTCAACAACATGGCCAGCGGCGCGGTCAGCATCGCCGGTGGTGCGGGTGGCGGGTCCGGTGGCGGTGGCGGTGGCACACCTCAAACTGGTGGGTCCGGGCCGAAGGGTTCCCCGTCCGCCGGGGCCGGCGCTCCCGCTGCAGGGGCCGGCGGATCCGGTGCTGCTGCCGGTGGTGCCGCCGCCGGAGCAGCCGCAGGAGCCGCGACGGGTGGTGTGTCCGTGGCCGTCCAAGCCGCAGCAGCAGCCGCGCAGACCACGGTCGCCGCCGCGAGCGAGGTGGCCAACTCCCTCGATGACAACGACGGGATGAAGGGCCACAACCAATAATCCCGTCGGCCCGCCGACACCAGTCCATGCCGGGCCGGGAAACATCCCGGCCCGGCTTCCCCTCTTTGTGCCAGCCATAACGCCGTGCAAGCCGGAAGAAGGAAAACCCCATGTCGTCCGACGCCATGACGCGTCCCACGTACGGGAACTGGCGGCGCCCCCGCCGCCCCGGATTCGGCCCGCTGGGCCTCCTCGGTACCGTCGTCGCCTTCGGTGGGCTCCTGGTGGCGCTGCTGGCTTCGCTGGTCTCGTTGATGGCTGCCGTCGCCGTCCTCGTACCCGTGGGGCTCTTCCTCGCCCCGCTCGCCCTGCGCACGATGGACGGCCGCAACGTCTATCAGCTGCTCGCCATCCGCATCGGCTGGATGAAGCGCAAGGCGAACGGCTCGACCACCTATGTCTCCGGGCCGCTCTCCCGCCGCCCCGGAGGCCGCTTCCAGCCGCCCGGTCTACTGGCCCGTACCAAGATGTACGAGGGCCGCGACGCCTACGACCGGGCGTTCGGCGTGATCCACCACCCGGGCCGCAACCTCTACACCATCGTGCTCGCCTGTGAGCCCGACGGCGGCTCCCTGGTGGACCCCGAGCAGGTCGACGTGTGGGTGGCGTCCTGGGGGGACTGGCTGGCCCGGCTCTCCCACGAGCCCGGTCTGCGCGGCGCGCAGGTAGTCGTCGAGACCGCCCCGGACACCGGTACCCGGCTCGCCGCCGAGGTTCTCCCCCGTATCTCGCCGGACGCCCCCGCCGCGGCCCGCGCCGTGATGGAGGAGGTCGTCCAGCGCTATCCGTCCGCCTCCTCCGAGATGCACACCTACATCGCGCTGACCTACGGTCCGACCGGTGGCCCCAAGCGGGACACCGACGACGTGATCACGGACCTGTCCATGCGGCTTCCGGGCCTGCTGTCCGGGCTGGTCGCCGCGGGCGGCGGGTCCGCGTACCCGCTGTCGGCCGAACGGCTCGCCGAGATCGTGCGCGTGGCCTACGACCCGGCCATCGCCCCGGACGTGCTCAGCGCCCGCGCCGAGAACGCGACGACCGGGCTGGAGTGGGCCGACGCCGGCCCCGCGGCCGCCGTCGAGACCGTCAACGCGTACAAGCACGACTCCGGTGTCTCGCGCACCTGGATGCTGACCCTCGCACCGCGCGGCACCGTCCGCTCCAGTGTGCTGCGCGGTCTGCTGGAGCCGGCCGCGGGCACCCGCCGCAAGCGGGTCTCGCTGATCTACCGGCCGATCGACCCCGCGACCTCCGCCCGGATCGTGGAGTCCGACCGCCGTTCCGCCCACTTCATGGCGAGTTCGCGGGGCGGCCTCGTCGAGGCACGCGCCACCTCCGAGGTACGGGCGGCGGAGCAGACGGCGGCCGAGGAGGCATCCGGTGCCGGTCTCGTGGAGTTCTCCATGATGGTGACGATCACCGTCGACAACGAGCAGGAGCTGGCGGACGCCTCGATCACCGTCCGCAACCTCCAGGCGTCCTCGCGCATCCTGATGCGTCCGGCCGACCGCATGCAGGCGTCCGCGTTCACCTGCACGCTGCCGGTCGGCCTGCTGCCGTGGGAGCACACCCTCGTTCCGTACCAGGTCAGGGAGGCGCTGTGAGCAAGGACAGGCAACAGCGGCCGGTGCGCCCTGCGACGGCCCCGCCGCGCGGCTGGTTCGGGCCGGGCGGCGGCCAGGTCGGCCATGTCGACCCGCCGTCGATGTGGCGGGCGACGACCGTACAGGCATGCGGCCTGTGGCCGTTCGCGGCCGGATCGGGCGCGCCCATGACGGGCGTACCGCTCGGCCAGCACCTGCACACCGGCGCGACCGTGTGCGGCGACCCCATCTCCTGGTTCACCCGGGCCCGTTACATCTCCAACCCCTCCCTGTTCATGCTCGGCATGCCGGGTCTCGGCAAGTCCACGCTGGTGAACCGCATGCTGATCGGCATGGCGGCCACCGGAATCACACCGCTGGTCCTCGGCGACCTCAAGCCGGACTACGCGGACACCGTCCGGGCGCTCGGCGGTCAGGTGATCTCCATCGGCCGAGGCGTCGGCGGCATCAACGTCCTCGACCCCGGCGCGATGGGCGAGGCGGCGGAGCGGATCGGCGGGGACCGGGGCCGGATCCTGGCGGCGGAGGCACACGGCCGGGTCCTGAACATGGTCGCGGCGCTCATCACCATCGTCCGGGGCCGCCCCATGGACGACCACGAGCAGTCCGTCCTGTCGGCCTGTCTGCACCATCTGACGGAACGTACGGAGCCGGGGAAGGCCCCGCTTCTCCCTGACCTGCTGAGGGTGCTGGACGAGGGACCGGACCGGGTGCGCGCGGTCACCCTCGACCGTGGTGACCAGGCGCGTTACCAGGAGGCGGTCGACCCTCTCCACCGTTCGCTCCTCGGCGTCCTTGACGGCCCACTGGGCGACACCTTCGCATCCGAGACGTCCACCCGTATCGATCCCACCTCACCCGCCGTCTGCGTCGACATCTCCCGAATCGGTGAGGCCGACACCCAGCTCACGGCCGCGGCGATGCTGGCGGCCTGGTCGGACGGTCTCGGCACTGTGGCCGCCGCCCATGCCCTCGCGGACGCCGGGCTGGCCCCGCAACGCTGGTTCTTCACCGTCCTCGACGAACTGTGGCGACCGCTCCGGGCCGCCTCCGGCATCGTCGAACGCATCGACGCCCTCACACGCCTCAACCGCTCCCTCGGCCTCGGCGACGCGAAGATCACGCACACCCTGAAGGACGCCGAGGCCCTCGGCAGCGAGGCTGACCGGGCCAAGGCGCGCGGCTTCGTAGAGCGGGCAGGCATGGTCGTGTGCGCGGGGTTGCCGCGCACCGAGATGCGTGAACTGGGCGAGATCGTCGGCATGTCGGAGCGGGAGATCGAGCTGGTCTCGTCCTGGTCGTCGCCGCCCGGTTGGGCCAGTACGGGCGGCAACGAGGAGCCGCCGGGCCGGGGCCGCTTCCTCATCAAGGTCGGCGGCCGTCCCGGCATTCCGATCAAGGTGTCCATCACGGACACGGAGCGCAACCTGCACAACACCAACAACCGGTGGACCGGGAACAAACTGAACCTCGCGAAGCCGAGGGAGGCGTCGAGATGAGCACCCGCCCCGCACGCAAGGGCCAGTCCGCCGGCGACGACCTGCTGCCCTGGATCATCCCGGGCGTGGCCGTCCTCGTCGGCGGTGCCTTCGCCGGCGCCTGGCTGGGCGGCACGCTCGGCGCGGCGGTGTCCACCGGCGGCTGGAATCCGCCGCCGTTCTCGCTGGACACCCTGGCGACCCTGGTCCAGGACGGCCCGCAGGAGCTGTGGCCGACCGCGTCGAGTGGTGCGGTGACGGCCGGTATCGCCACCGTCTTCGGCGTGTTCATCGCCCTCGTCATCACCCTGATCGTCCTCGTACGGGGCCGGGTGAAGCGCCCCTCCGGCCTCGCCGGCCGCAAGGAACTGGCCGGCCTGCTCCCCAAGGGCGCCGCCGAACGGGCGCGCGCCCTGCGCCCCTCACTGGCCAAGTCGGCCAAGCTGGACCCGGACCAGACGGGCAACCTGCTGGGCAATCTGGAGCCCAACGGGCCCGAGCTGCGCTCCAGTTACGAGGACGTCGAGCTGGACCTGATGGCCCCGCGCGCCGGAAAGTCCACCGGCATCGCCGTACCGCGCGTCCTACGCGCCCAGGGCAGCGTCCTGCTGACCTCCAACAAGGCGGACGTCTACAGCGTCACCCGCGCCGAGCGCGAACGCGCGGGCCAGGTCTGGGTGTTCGACCCGCAGGACATCGCCCACACCCCGCGCGCGATGTGGTGGGACATGCTCGCCGACGCCGCGACGATCGAGGGCGCCCGTCGCCTCGCCGGTCACTTCGTCGGCGCGGTCAACGACGACGCGTCGAAGCGCGATTTCTGGATCTCGGCGGCGCAGAACACGCTCACCGCTCTCTTCCACGCCGCCAACAGGGGCGGGCGTGGGGTGGGCGAGGTACTGGCGTGGCTCGCCGACCCGGCCGACCGCACCCCCATCGACCTGCTGCGTGACGCGGCCATGCCGGCGCTCGCCGACCAGTTGCAGGGCACCATCCAGGGCGCCGTGGAGACCAGGGACGGCATCTACGAGACGGCCCGCCAGTGCGCGGCCTGTCTCCTGGACCCGGCGATCGCCGCCTGGGTGACGCCCGACCCGGAGATGCCGCAGTTCCTGCCGGAGCAGCACGTGCTCGCCCCCGACACCCTGTACCTGCTGTCGAAGGACGGCGGCGGCTCGGCCGCGGGCGTCATCGCGGCGGCCGCGGACTCGGTGCTGCGCGCGGGTGTCGTGGCCGCTGAGCGAATGGGCGGCCGTCTCGACCCACCCATGACCGCGATCCTCGACGAGGCCGCCAACGTCTGCCGCATCTCCGACCTGCCCGACCTCTACTCCCACCTCGGCTCACGCGGCATCAACATCGTGACCCTGCTGCAGAGTTACCGCCAGGGCGTACGCGTCTGGGGCGAGGCCGGCATGGACGCCCTGTGGGGCGCGGCCACCATCAAGCTGCTGGGCGCCGGCCTCGACGACGCGGACTTCGTCGAGAAGGTGTCCCGGCTCGTCGGCGAGCACGACGTGTCGACGGTCAGCTACTCCAAGAGCAGGGACGGCCGCTCCCGCTCCACGTCGTACCGCCTGGAGCGCATCCTGCCCGCCGACCGTATCCGCGCGCTCCCCAAGGGCACGGCACTGCTCCTGGCCACCGGCATCAGGCCCGCCATGGTCAGACTCCGCCCCTGGTACGCCGAACCGGGCGCCGACCGCATCCAGGCCGCCGCCCAGGCCGAGGTGAAGGCCATCACCGCCCGCGCCGCAGAGAAGGCCGTCCGATGACCACAGCCCAGGAACCAGCCGAAGCACCACCCTTCATCCTCTACCTGGACGGCGAGGACTACGCCGAGGAGATGCGCAGCCTGGCCATGTGGGTGTCCGACCTCCTGCTGCCGGTATACGGCCGCGAGGTCACCTCCCAGCAGCCCTGGTGCCCACGCTGGTGGGAACACCTGGAAGCGGTAGCCCGCCTCCACGGCCTGTGGCTGGCCTGGCAGGAGTGCACCGACCCGTCCGCCGGCGCCTCGGGACCGGCCATCTGGCACCGGGACCACCTCGGGCCCGTATTCGCTGAACTCCGGTCCCCCACCGGGCCGTTCGCGGGGTGCAAGGAGGGCAGCCATCGGGCGAAGGCGGTGCCGGTGGTCGAGGCGTACGACGGCTGAACCGCGAAGCCACGAAAGACGAAGGACCCTGATGTGCCGGACCGATGCGCCACGGGTGACGCCTCTGGTGACTCGTCGTCTCATCTCGTGTCGACCGTGACGATGCGATGCAGAACCACCGCAAGTCATCGGCCTGGACTCGGACCACCATTGCGTGACACCCAGTTGGAGGAACAGTACATGCGCAGGACGAAGGCAGCCGTTGCGGCGACCGCCCTGGCCGGGCTACTACTCGCCGGCTGTGGATCGGACGGGAACGGCGGCTCGCAAGCCGGCAAGGAAGACAAGAGCTCCGGTGAGAGCACCTCCCTCGCGAAGCTCGCGGTGCCCTCCGCGTACGACTCCGCCAAGGGCTGGGACGAGGAGATCGACTGGGTCACGGAGGACACCAACGCGGACCCGGTGACTACGGATGGAGAGACGGTCGCGTACATCATCCAGTCAGGCGACGGGTACGCGGTGCAGGCGCGCGACGCCGCAACGGGCAAGGTGCGGTGGACAGGTGAGCCGTATCGCATACCGACGGTGGAGAACGACAGATTCGGCAGCAGCGGCGCCCACGTAACCGCCGTCCGACAGGGCGACCGCAGCTACATCGTCGCCTGGGCGACCGGAGACACGGCGGGCGACGCCCTCACCAAGAGCGAGGAAGTCACGCAGGTCGACATCTACGCGGCAGGCGCGTCCGGCGACTCCGTCGCTCCGCTGCACCGCGTCTCCGTACCCGTCGAAGAGATCCCGAAGGACAACCTGGTCCGGGACGGCGGAGCTGGGTTGATGCTCATTTGGGATGACGAAAGTACCTCTCGCGTGACCATTGATCTCGCAACCGGCAAGTTCACGCCGTACTCGGACGACTCGCTCACCGACTGCGTCGAGCGCGCCTGTTCGAACGGCACGGTTGCTGCCCTCACCTCGAAGGGCCCCGTGGTGAATGGACGGTCGGGCGGATTCGTCGTTCCGGGCGCATGGACCGTTGAGGACATCGCGCCAAAGGGCGTCGACGTCAGCCAGTATTTCGTCAGCGGTGAACAGAACGCCGAACTGGTCGGCGTCCATGACGGCAAGTTCGTCGCCCGATGGTGGTCGGCCGACGAGGAGGCCACCGTCTGGTCCGCCCACGACCTGGAGAGCGGCCGCCTGCTGGCGAGCACGACATGCGTCAACACCTACGCATCCGCCGAGGCCCCCGTCCTGGCGTCTCCGAACGGCGCGTACCTCGCCCACGGTTCGGTCGTCCTTGACACCAGGACCGGTGACGGAGTCTGCCTGGGCGAGGACGGCACCCGCCGGGCTGTCGGCGTCAACGCCGTCGATGACGACGGCACCGTCTACGGAACGACCGACGCCGATACCAGGCCCATGGTCGAGCTGAACATGAGCACGAATTCACCGGAGATCCTGCCCGAGGGCACTGTCGTCCCTGCCGGGACGACAACAGACGGGGCCCTGTTCACCCAACGGGAGGACGGCGTGGGCCTACGCATCTCCATTCGGCAGAAGCGTTGAGCCCGGCCGCCCTGGATACAGGGGTCTGGTAGGACAAGATCACATGAGCCACGTCCCTTCCACACTCAGGAGCCGCATATGACGGACCTTCAGGCGGAGGCAGTCGCCTATGAGCAGTTGTATTCGGCGACGGCCCATATGTTGTGGGTGCAGGAGTACCCGGCCTGGCGACCAGGGTACGAAAGCGAGCGAGTGGGCTGGCCGCCGGAGCGCTGCGCTCCCTGGCGGGAGCTGGAGGCCCTGATGGCTCGGCCCGGCGACGTCGAAGCACCGCGACCAGGAGAACCCTCCGATCCGTCCCAGCATCTGATCTCACGCCGTGCGCCAAGCCGCGAGGACCGGCCGCTCGGCTTTGAGGAGGCTCTCACAGACTGGACGACCCGTCTGAACGCCGATCCGGGATACCTGGACGACGACAGACTGCGTCCCGGGGCCTGCGTCCTTGTTCCCTCGTCCCGGCACTGGATCACAACCTTCGCTTTGCGGGAACTCGCCTGGCGACTGGCTCCCGGCAGGCCCTCAGTGACCATCGGCCCCGACGCTGGGCGCCTGAGCTCACTCGCTCGCGAGGCAGCCGACTCGCTGCGATCCCCTTTGGGTACATCCACATCGGTCCCGCATTCACCAAGCGCCGCACCCTGGATCAGCCCCTCGTCCCGGCGTGTCAGCGACGTGCCGGATCTGCGGGTACGACTCGAACAGCTGCGCGGGGCGGCATGGCGGGCCGCAGAAGTCATCCCGTCCTTGGAGGAACTGAAGGCCAGCCCGGACTTCTCCCTGAGGGCAGGGACAGCTGTCGCCGCCTCCGACGTCCGCGCCCTGCTCGGTGGCCACTCGGTGCAGGTCTGGCGCGAGTACCTCGGCGGGGTCGATCCGTCCCGTCATCTCCTATGGGGTTCGTCCGCAGCCGGAGGTAAGGGAGATCCGGAACCCTTCTCCAAGGAGGCCGACGACTGGACCCACGCGTTTGCCGACGGCCCCGAGCCGTGGACGCCCACGGACTACCAGCGTCCGCCGGAGCGCGACCGAGGCGAAACCGAGGTCGTGCTGTCGGCCACGCGTGCTGCGGTGCTCGCCGAGCTGCTCGACGAGTTGGCGGTCCGTCTCAGCCCCGGACTGCGCAGCGGCATGATCCACTACAGCTCCTACGACCTGGCCCACTTCATCGGCGAGCGGTTCTGGCGTGAGCTCACCTCTCACGGCGGATTCTGAAGGAAGAGCTGCACGTGGTGAACGAAGAGCGTCAGAGAATCCTCGTGCTCTGTGACGAGAGCGGCAGAGGGCTGGGCGGCGTGCCCGTGTTCAACATGCAGATCAGTGAGGCCCTTGCGGCCCGCGGACACGACGTCACCCTCCTGACTGTCAAGCAGGTGGAGAGCGGCCACGAGGGAGTGACACTGCGTACTGTGCAGCCATGCCCAGAGAACGTCGAGGGGCGCGACTGGCTGGAGCAGCAGGTCACCACACAACACCCCACCCATTTCGGGCTGCCCGACCCACGGCAGCAGTCCTTCGACCTGATCGTCGGCCACTCACGGTTCTCCGGCCCTGCAGCGGTGGCCATCCGGGACACCTGGTACACCGAGGCGCGAGTCACTCACTTCCTGCACACCAGCCCGGAACGACTGCCCGGCTTCAAGTACCCCGACCGCCCCGACAAGGCGGCCGAAAAAGCCGCTAAGGACTCCGCTATCGAGCGGGCCATCATGAACCGCGCCGACATCCTTGTCGGCGTCGGCCCACTGCTGACTGATGAGGCGCGGAACCTGGCCTCGACCAATCCTCAGGTGGCATGCTCACACGAGCTCGTCCCCGGCACCGCCATCGAGCCGCTTGTCCAACGCGCACAACAACAAGGAGGACCGCTCCAACTGCTGGCCCTCGGGCGCGCGAACGACGAGCTCAAGGGGTTCGCGGACGCGGCCCAGGCCGTCAAACTGCTGAACGAGCAAGGTGTAGGGGTACACCTCACGGTTCGTGGCGTAGAGGATCAATATCTTCCCGGCATCCAGAAGAAGTTCGAGGCGTTGGGCGGCGACCACGTGACCGTGCTGCCCTTCTCCAAGGACGGCGCCGCGATCAGCAACGACATCAGACGGGCCGACGCTGTCATCATGCCCTCCAAACACGAGGGCTTCGGACTCGTCGCCACAGAGGCGCTCGGACACGGCGTACCAGTACTCGTCAACGAGGACAGTGGAGCCGCTCGCTTCCTGCAGGACGCGAGCCGGATCGCCCCGGAGCTGGGCAATACCTGCGTCGTTGCCGAACCCGCCGACCCGAACGTCCGCGTTGCCGAATGGGGCGCCGCCATCCGCCAGATGAAGGAGGAACTACCGCAGCGCACACAGCAGGCCGCCCAACTCCGCGAGGTCCTGAAGTCGTATTCCTGGGAGCACGCCGCGACCTCCCTCGTCCAGGCGTCCACCACGGCCCCTCCACCGGCCACCGGCCCAACGGCCGCACAGCAGGCACGCGCCACGATGCAGGGCCCCCAGGGCACGGTTCTCCTCACCGGCACCCCACCGGCACAGCCACCGAGGCCTCAAGGCACACCCACCACCCAGTCCCAAAAAGCCGCACAGAGCACGTCCACGGGCCCGCAGTCGCAAGCGACTTCCACGGCCCCCCAGTCCCCCCTCGCCAAGGCAGCCGCCCTGACCTCACGCGGCCGAAGCGGCGCGGGCACCACCGGTTCAGAGACTCAGAACACCGGCAATCCCCAGCAGGGTCCCACCACCTCCCCGGCCCCCCCC
>NZ_JARGEE010000137.1:0-20686 GCF_033794485.1 Streptomyces sp. MB09-02B | reverse complement strand
ACCCGCACCCACGCCGGATACCTGCGCCACCCCTCCTGGCGCCGACTCCGCCCCGACCTCACCCCCGACGACTCGCCTGAGGCGAACCGCTCCTAGGGTCCGTCTTCAACGGATCTTGCCCAGAGCAGGATTGACGCGAGACTGACCGCTGCTTCGTAGGAGGCGGCGGTCTTGTCGTATCTGGTGGCGATGCCACGGAAGTCTTTGAGTTGGTTGAAGCAGCGTTCGACGGCGTTGCGGCGGCGGTAGATCTGCCGGTCGAATGCCGGTGGCCTGCCTCCGTGACGGCTGCGGTTGTGTCGGTGTCGCTGCTGGTCGTTCTTCTCCGGGATGGTGCACGCGATGCCGCGTTTGCGCAGGTAGGCGCGGAAGCCCCGGGAGCTGTAAGCCTTATCTGCGATGACCTGATCAGGTCTGGAGCGCGGCCGGCCGGGGCCGTTGCGCGGGACGCGGATCCGTTCCAGGAGGGGGCGTGCGCAGGTGCTGTCGTGGCGTTGGCCGGGTGTCAGCAAGAGCGCGAGCGGGCGCCCTTTGCCGTCGCAGGCGAGATGGATTTTGGTGGTCAGTCCGCCACGGGATCGGCCGAGGGCGTGATCGTATGGTTCCTCCGGCTGGTGGATCCCCTTTTTCGGCCGGTGGCGGCGGCGTGCTGGTGGGCCCGGACGATGGTCGAGTCGATCTGGACGAGCCAGTCGATATCGCCGGCCGCGTCAGCGCCCGCTTGGATCTGT
This sequence comes from Streptomyces sp. MB09-02B, assembly GCF_033794485.1. NCBI lineage: Bacteria > Bacillati > Actinomycetota > Actinomycetes > Kitasatosporales > Streptomycetaceae > Streptomyces > Streptomyces sp. MB09-02B. Next base: position 19,955 of record NZ_JARGEE010000137.1, on the reverse strand, counting down.
TGGAGCGCCCGGGTGAACACGCCGTCCAGGGCGTAGCGGCGGAAGCGCGTGTAGACCGTCTGCCATGGTCCGTAGCGTTCCGGCAGGTCACGCCAGGAGATCCCGGTCCGGATCTTGTAGACCATCCCGTTGACGACCTGCCGGTCCGGCACTCGCGGACGGCCTGTCGCGGCCCGCGGTATGAGCGGAGCGAGTAACTCCCACCCCTGATCGGAGAGTTCATGGCGGCGTATCACCCCGCCATGATCCACCAACCTGATGATCTTTGAAGACGGACCCTAGAAGCGTGTCCTTGAGTCTGCGACCGGTAGGCGCATGTTGAGGTGTCGCGCTTCCTGATGGTGGGCGATAAGCACGTGACCGTGTGTGGTCGCCAAGGGAATTTCGGCTCCAGATGCCGCCGCGCGGTCGCGGACGATCGCCAGAACGCAGAAGCCGGCAACCCAATCCCAGCAACGTCGCCCCACAGTTGGGGACACAATGTCCCAGCCCAACCAACCAGAGAGAGCCGATACGACCGTGACACAAGCCGATATCGACACCCTCACCGCCTCCCACCCGCAGCTGAGCAAGAACGGCTACGGCCCCAGCACCTTCGCCCCGACGCCTGTCCGTTTCGGCGAGGTTCAGGCCGCCTACGCCTGGATCGCTGAGCAGACATGTGAGTATGCAGGGGAGTTCGAGCAACAGTTGTCGTTCAGCGCGGACGACACCGAGAGTTCGCGGGGAACGGTGGTGATGAGTTCCAGCAACACCCGTGGGCTTGCGGTGGGAGCCCGCGCTTTCGTCGCCGGGGTGACGGACATCCGGGTGTGAATCCCGTCGGATTGTCGATGTGACGACAAAGCTGACCCTCACCGATAGGCTCGGACAATCTGTCACCGACAAGCCCCTGGGGGTCTCGTGACGCAACGTCCGCTCGCCGGATCATTCAGAGGGTTACGCCGTATCGCGGTCCTCACCGTACTCGCCCTGACCGTCCCACTGACAGCCACCATCGCCGAGGCGCACAGCGGCCTGGAGGCTGCCCCGGGCAATCCCGTCGTCGCCTGGAACATCCACGCTCAGAGCGCCATCCACGACACCGCCAAGCAGCCGCCCACCACCAGCACCCGCAGCTTCGCCATCGTGCAGGACGCCGTGTACGACGCGGTCAACGCCGTCGCCGGCCGTCCGTATCCCTAGCCCCCTTGAGGTCCTCGGCGTGGTCATCAACGTCCGCCTCGTCCCACGCCTGATGCCCGTCGGCAGGCAACCTCAGGATCTACCCGTCGCCCAGCGATCGCGCTGCTGAAACCTCAGCCGCCACGCTCCCTGCTTCGGCCGGACAAGTACCAGGCCAGAGGCACCCGCCCAAGCCAAGCGGGCGCCTCTTGCACACGCGCGCCGAGGCGGAGCCGTCGATGGGGCCCATGCGCTCGTCCAAGCTGTTCCACTTGTGCAGGATCTTCCCCGAGCGGCTCCTGGGCAGGGCGGCCACGACCACGACGTCCTTGAGGGAGGAGACCGCGCCGATGCGTTCGCGTACGAGCTGAACGAGCTCGGCTTCGACCTCGCTCGGTTCGCGGTCGGTCCCCGCTTCAGGACGACGAAGCCGTGCGGCACTTGTTGGCCTCTTCCAAGCTGCCGGTGGACAGCCGGTGACCGGCGGCGCTGATGACATCGTCGGTGCGGCCCTGACGAAGACGTAGCCGTCGTCGTTCAGCAGTGTGGGAAGTGCGCGGGCGACAGGGGGCACCGGACTCGCGCAGGACGCGGAGGCGGGGCCGGGACAGCGTGTGCTGTCCCGGCCCCGCCGTGGTTCACCACGCCGCGAGGACGCGGACCCCGCCGGTGATCGTTGTGCCCGTCACCTTCGGCCCGGTCACTGGAACGGGTTCCAGCCGTCGGTGCCGGCGAGGTACTTCTGCGCGGTGTAGTCGGCAGCCTCCGCGTCGGTCATCTGTGGTGCGTTCGACCCGGTGCCGGCTCCAGGGCCGAAGTTCCGGTACTCCTTGAAGCGGGCCCACTGCCAAGGGTACTCGGGGACCATGTTGGTCCAAGGTTGCGCGTCCTTGATGCCCGCCTGGATCTCGCAGTCGCGCAACACCGCCTGGGGCCGTGCGTCGGCAGTGTTGTTCCACGGCCGACCGAGGTGCATCGTGTCGTTCGGCACGCCGCTGGTGGTGATCGTGCAGCTGCTGATCAGGATCCCGTACTTCTTCCGGTAGTCGGTGTTCGGCGCCAGCACTGTGCCGCCGGGCCACGGGAGTACCTGGATCGTGGACCGGTCGATCACGGCGGTGGCGTTTCCGAAGATGAAGTCCACGTCGCCCCGGATGAAGCAGCCGACGAAGTGCTGCCGGGCCTGGGTCGTGGGCGTTTCCCCCTTGCAGAGCAGGGTGTCCTGATGGCTCATGATCGAGACGTTGTCGTACACCTGCCGGTCACCCATCGCGGCGATCGCGACGGCCTGGGTCTCGTACGGGCTGATCTCCGGGTGGGCGTTGCGGTCGAACGTGTTGCTGATCGTGAGGTCCTTCACGGTCAGGTTGGGCGGCCTGAAGGTCGCCACGGCGCTGCCCTGGGTGCCGTATTTCGCGCCGGTCGCGGGGTTGATCATCCCGTTGCACCTCGAGTTGTAGATGACGACATCCGTGCGGTTGCCGGTGACGCCCTGGATCGTCAGCCAGGACTTGCTGCTCGAGACGCTGATGACCTCGTGGTAGACGCCCTTGTCGATGTAGATGGTGTTCGCGCCCGAGGTGGGGGCGGCGTTGATCGCGTCCTGCACGGTCCAGTAGTCGCCGGTGCCGTCGGACGCGACCAGCTTCGTGCTGCCCTCAAGAAGCCCCTTGCCCTTGGTGTTCTTGCCCGCGTGGTGGGCCAGCATGAGCACGGCCGCGAGAGCCGCCGACGTCTGGTAGACGATGCCGGCGACCTCGATCTCGGGCGAGAGGGCGATGGAGCCCACGAGGATCGCGCCCAGCAACGCACCGCTCATCAACGACCAGTTGTTGTGCTGCTCCCTGTGCTGCGCGGTGAGGGTGTACGGCTGACCGTTGCCGAAAGCCGCCGCGGTCGCGGCCGCCTGGTTCCGGAACCGAGAGCCTTCGGCGACCGCCACGATGATCTGGAGGATCGCCGGCGCCACAAGCCTGACCTCGAGGTCGGCGGCCGAATGGAGCCCCACCAAGGCGTTGTCGAGGGTGGCGGGAGAGATCTGCATATTGTCCCGACTGGCTCCCTGTTGCGCCAGGTTGCTGTAGTTCGCCAGATTCTGGAATCGGGCGATCGTCTGGCTGCCCAGGTCGCTGGCGGAGAGGGTCCCCGCGGGCCTGCCCAGGGGTATACCCCCCTGCCCGTTCCGCAGGCCGGGCTCCAACGGGAAGAAGTCGCCGAAAATCACGCCGTCGCCGCCGTCGACGCCCGTGAACCAGCCCACGATGTAGGCGTCCGACCGGCGCATGAATACCCGGATGAACTGGGTTTCCTCCGAGTGGTGCAGATCGACGGTGAAGTACTGGCTCGTCCCGTCCTGGTCGGTGACGTGGACCGGACGGCCCCCCTCCGGCCTGACCTGGTGGGAGGAGACGCCCGACCTGACGGCGTTGATCAGGGCGGCGTAGCCGTTCTTGGCGTCGTCCGCCTCAAAGGTGTTACGCCAGGTGAAGTTCGCGCCGTTCGCCGCGCTCGCGCTGGGGGCGGCGGCGACCACCGCGCCGCCGGCCAGCGTGCTGGCGGCCACCACGGCGATGGCACTGCTGAGAAATGATCTCCGGGGGAGATGCCCCCGCGTTTCGGTGTGGGTCATTCCGAAAGGCTCGGTGAGGGGTTTCCCCAAGACCATGGGCATTTGTACGGGCCCCGGTGGCACCCGGTCCGGGTATTTCTACGGGGTTGTCCTACGCGTCGGGTTCCTGGTTCGCTGTCCACCAGGACGCGATCCGGGCGCGGGAGGCGAAGCCGAGCTTGGCCAGGATGTTCTCGACGTGGCCGTCGACCGTGCGCGGGGAGCGTCCGAGGGCCGAGGCGATCTGCCGGTTGCTCAAGCCGTCGGCCACCAGCGCGGCCACGTCCCGCTCCCGGGCGGTCAGGGGGCTCGGAGCAGGGGCCGTGGCGGTGAGCTCGGGCCTGGCGCGCAGGGCGTAGGCGATGGCCTCCTCGGGGCCACGGCGACCGGCGCCCTCGGCGAGGGCCTTCTCGTACGCTCCCCTGCCCAGGGCCCGTACGACATCCTCCTCGCACCGGGTGCGCTGCTCGACCATGTGCAAGCCGAACGTGGAGAGGGTTGTGCCGGTGTCCCGCAACAGGGCGGACGCGGCACCCAGCAGGCGCCCCGCCTCCTCCAGGTCGCCGCGTGCGGCGGTGATCCAGGCCAGTGCCTCCAGCATCAGGGCCACCCCGATGTGGTCGTTGAGGCCCTGCGCCTTCTCCAGCGCGGACCGGATCAGAGCCGATGCCTCGTCGTGGTCGCCACGTATCCAGGCGTTGTAGCCGAGGGTCCACAGTGCGTAGGCGTGGGAGTGGGCCAGCCGGTCACCGTGCGCTTCGGAAAGGGCGAGCGCCTGCCCGCAGGTCTGCGTGGCGCGCGGATCCCCGAGGTGGGACTGGGCGGTACCCATCTGCACCAGCGCGTAGATCGCGCCGATCTCCTCACCCGTTTCCGTGTAGGCGGCCACCGCCGCCTCGAAGAAGGACACGGCCTCGTCCAGCCGGCCGCCGGACAGGGCCAAAGAGCCGCAGAGGTTCTGGACGTGTGCGCACACTACGGGGTCGCCCAGCCGTTCGCCCAGGTTTTCGGCCTCGTCCAGCCACCGATGGGCCGCCGGGTGATCGCTTTGCAGCGCCGCCACCCAGGCGGCGACCCACAGCGCCCTGGCCCGAGCGGGGGTGGGCTCGGGCGCGGCGGCAAGCGCCCGGTCGAGCCAGTGGCGTCCCTCACCGATGAATCGGCCCCAGCACCAGTGGAAGCGCAGTGCGCCGACCAGCGCCAGGGTGGCCTGCGGGTCGCCGCCATGGGCCAGCGCCGCGCACAGATCGGCATGCTCCGCACACAGCCGGGTCAGATTCTCCCACTGGCCCGGGCCGGACCAGCCATCGGCGATGCCCTCGGCGAGGGCCAGGTAGAAATCGTGGTGCCGACGCAGCACCCGCTGCTCCTCGCCGGACTCGGCGAGCCGGTCCCGCCCGTACTGGCGGACGGTCTCCAGCAGCCGGTAGCGTGGCATGCCGTTCTGCTCGGTGGGCAGGACGACGGACTGGACGACCAACTGGTCCAAGACATCGAGCACCTCGCTCCTGTCGATGCCATCGCCCGCGCAGACGGCCTCGGCCGCGTCCAGGCCGAAGTCGCCGGCGAAGACCGACAGCCGGTGCCACAGCAGCCGTTCGGCGGGGGCGCACAACTCGTGACTCCAGTCGATCAGCGCGCGCAGCGTCCGCTGGTGCGGCCGGGCGGTCCGGTTGCCGCTGGTGAGCAGCCCGAAGCGGTCCTCCAGCCGATTCACCGCCTCGTCGACGGTCAGGCTGCGCAGCCGGGACGCGGCCAGTTCGATGGCCAGCGGCAGCCCGTCCAGGTCGGCGCAGAGCCGGAGCACCTGGGCACGGTTGTCGTCGGTGACCTGAAAGTCCGCGCGTACGGCGGTGGTGCGGTCCCGCAGCAGTTCCACCGCGTCGTCCGGGGCCAGCGGAGGTACGGCGAAGATGTGCTCGCCGAAGATTCCCAGCGCCCGGCGGCTTGTCGTCAGGATGCGCAGCCCGGGGGAGGCCGACAGCAGCGCCTGTGCCAGCTCGGCGCAGGCGTCGACCAGGTGCTCGCAGTTGTCCAGCACGATCAGCGGACTTCGGTGGGCCAGGAAGGCGGAGATCTGGTCGACGATCGGCCTGACGCCCAGATCCGGCGCCCCCAGGGCAGCTGCGGTGGCGTTCGCCACCAGAGCCGGGTCCCGCACGGCCGCCAGATCCACCAGCCACACCCCGTCCGCGAAGTCCGGCGCCGACGCGGCGGCCACCTCCAGCGCCAGCCGCGTCTTACCCACCCCGCCCACGCCGGTGAGCGTCAGCAGCCGCGTCGCCCCCAGACGGTCGCGTACTTCGGCGAGGTCCTGGCGCCTGCCCACGAACGTGGTCAGGGCCGCGGGCAGGTTCCCCACGTCTGGTATCTGGGATGTCTGGATGGTCAACGTTCCTACTTGCCTTCAGCGGCTCGCGATCGTGCCGGAGCTCGGACGCCTGTGTGTGATGGCAGCGCGCTTCGTTGCGCGCAGTTGGGCGCGGACCTGTCGCCGCACCTCAGCGACCGTGTCCCCGCCGCCGCACCCGGCTTCTGACGGTGTCATCAGTGACACTCCGGCGTGCGGTACTCAGTGCAGCGGAACGGACACAGTCGCACTTATGCCGCTGAACAGTATCCAATGGACGGTAGGCCCCAGGTGCCGGCTGTGACTGAGTTCTCATGAGTGCCGGCGGTAACCGACCTTGTACGAATGGCGGGCTCGTCGGCGCTCGGGCCGGGTTCATCCAGGTTTCTCATCGGGCCTGGCCGGCCGGCAGCCGGCGGGCGTAGCGCTGAAACACCGCGAGGGCGTGCCGCGCAACGTCTTCCTGCCACCGCTCGGCGACACTGCCGAGGCGGTCAGCGCTTGCCGTCAGCCGCGAGGGCCGCACCCCGCCGTCGGCAGCGACATCGGCAGGCTCCACCTGTGGGACATCGCGACCCAGCAGCCCTGGGCGGCCCGCTGACCCCCAGCGAAGCCATCACCCCCTGGCCTTCAACCTCGAAGAGCACAGCGGTCCACGGGCGGCCGGCGGGTGCCGTTCAGTGCCACGGCCGTCGACGCCAAGGGCGACCGTGTTACCCAGACCACGCCTACCGCACAGTCAGTTGAGCTGACGACCCGCTGACCACAACGGCAAGACAGCGCCGCCGGTTCACCCCCCTCTCGGGGGGACCGGCGGCGTCGGCGGTCACGTCCGCTGGAGTGGTGTATCGACGGCCACTCGGTGATCTCGTCTGAGGCTATGCGGTGAGTTCGGTGGGCAGGACGGACTCGTTGTTTTCTGACTCGATTGGGTGGAGGCGGGCCTTGGCGAGGAGTTCGCGGCCCATGTAGCGGCGGGCCTCGGTCCACTCGTCGTTCTGCTCGGCCAGGACCGCGCCGACGAGCCGGGTCACGGCCGTGCGGTCGGGGAAGATGCCGACCACGTCAGTGCGGCGGCGGATCTCCTTGTTCAGTCGCTCCTGCGGATTGTTCGACCAGATCTGCCGCCAGATCTCACGCGGGAACGCGGTGAAGGCCAGCAGGTCGTGCTGGGCGGTGTCCAAGTGGGTCGCTGCTTTGGGAACTTGGCCTCCAGGGCGTCCAGGACGTGTGCCATCTGTGCTCGGACGGCGTCGGTGTCGGGCTGTTCGAAGACCGTCCGCAGCAGCGTGGCCACCCACGGCTGGGCCGATTTCGGAACCTGGCTCAGCAGGTTGCGGGCGTAGTGGGTGCGGCAGCGCTGCCACGACGCGCCAGGCAGAACGGCGCCGATGGCATCGACGAGGCCGACGTACGCGTCCGAGATGACGAGCTGGACGCCGGACAGGCCGCGGGCGATCAGCGAGCGCAGGAAGGCCAGCCAGCCCGCACCGTCCTCGGCCGTGGCGACGTCGATGCCGAGGATCTCGCGGTGTCCGTCGGCGTTGACGCCGACCGCGATCAGCGCGTGGACGTTGATGATGCGGCCGCCCTCGCGGACCTTCTGGGTCTGCGCGTCCACACAGACGAACGCATACGGCCCGGCGTCCAGCGGCCGGTTGCGGAACGCGGCGACCTGCTCGTCCAGGTGCCGGGCCATCGCACTGACCTGGGACTTCGACAGCTGGGTGACCCCAAGGGACTCGGCGAGCTTCTCGACCCGCCGGGTGGACACGCCGAGCAGGTAGGCGGTGGCGACCACGCTGATGAGTGCCTGCTCGGCCCGCCGCCTGCGTTCCAGGAGCCAGTGCGGGAAGTAACTGCTCTGGCGCAGCTTGGGGACGGCGAGCTCGACGGTGCCGGCGCGGGTGTCCCACTCGCGTGGGCGGTAGCCGTTGCGGTGGTTGACGCGTTCGTCGCTGACCTGCCCGTATTCGGCGTTGCAGATGGCATCCGCCTCCGCGGACATGAGTGCGTCGGCGAACGTCTTGACCATCGCGCGCAGCAGATCCGGACTCGCCGCGGCGAGGTTGTCCTCCGCGAGGGCGTGCAGGGGCAGACTGTCTGGTGCGGTCATCGTGCTGATCTCCTTCGAGGCTTCGACACTTCGAAGATCAGCCGGTGGCCGTTCGTCTATGCGGGCCTCACTCTGAAGCCGGAGCAAACCCCCGGATCAGGTCGAACCCGTACACCACTTCCCAGGACGCAACCGCGTCGCATGCCTCGGGCAGTCGAGCACACGGCTGAGGGGCCGGCTGAGGGCCACACACTGCGCGTCCGAGACATCACAGTCTCGGTGAGCGGCCCCAGCGTGCTTCAAGGACTTGGCAGCGCCGTTCCGCAGTCGGTCGAGAACCACGACTGCCCGCATGGTCCACACATAGCAGTCACGCGGTCCCCGTCTCACTCCCCGTACAGGGCGATGAAGGGCCCGTGACTCCGCCCTCGCGAAGCCGTCCAGTCCCTCCGGGATGCTCTCCGGCGTGATCCGGTTGATCGGCGGTTGAGCTGTTCGTCGCGCATGAGTTCGTGGAGCTCGGTAGGTCCTGCTTCGTGCCCGACAGTGAGCTGAGGACCTGCAGCTGCTGCGTGACGATCGTGAAGGTGCTCACGGTCAACTCGGTATGGTGCACGCCGACTTGCACCAGCGTCCCTGACTGGTCGAGCACCTCTACCGCGTGGGCGGTGAAGGTGCCGAACCCCGCCCACGAGCAGCTGGAGGTGCTTGTCCGCGAACTCGGTGATGGACATTGCCACCTCTGCCAGCCGATCTCGGCGGCCAGTTGGCGGTCTTCCGGGTCCAGCTCGGCCGCATAGACTGCGGCCCCGTACCGGAGCCCGCACTGAGATTAAAGCCAACTCGCCAACCAGCGAGCGTGCGATGGCCCATTTTTCCAGTCCCACTCGGTCAGGGACGGTTTGGTCTGAATGCGGTCGGTCTCCCCGCAGTCCGTCCACGCGACTCGCACGAGAACATTCGTCGCGGCCCTCACTCGCCGGACAACACTGCCTGCGCGGCGCCACGCGCCTCCTCGGCCGTGTCCGTCTCACGGGCGGCCACCGCGGCAGCGCGGTCGCCGACCGCTGTCTGAGCCGCCTCCTCCTACCGCTTGAGCCGACCCTTGGACAGCACCGTGAACGATGCCGGACCGCCCCCGCCCCCCAGCTTTCCCCTGCTCTCGAAATTGACCGATGTGGCGGGCGCCGACGACTGAGCGTCGATGTACCCGTACTACACCCGGTTCCAGCCCGGGGACGACCAGCGGTTCTGGTTCTAGCAATCAGGCCGAGCAGTTCGACATAGTGGTCAGGAGTGGACGATCAGCAGGCCGGGGGCTGGTTCGCGCAGAACTTCAGTGAGGGCTTCTGCGCCGATGCCCTCACAGGCAGGGGCGGGAAGCGATCACGCTGGGGCCCTATACCCGAAGGCGATCATCTCTTCCAGTGAGCCGATCGACGCGGCACCGTCCTCGGCGCAGTCCTCGATCCAGGCCAGCGCGAGTGCGGACAGGAACAGGTCGCGCGCGCTGACGTCCGTGCGTGCACGATCAGCCGCCTGGGCGCGACGGAGGAAGTCGCCGGTGATGGATTCCATGCTCTGGCACGTCAGCGTCAGCGGAGCCGCCTTTCCCTTGACCGCGCCGAGCATCGGGTCGGCCAGACCCTTGAACGCACGCAGGTGATGACGCAGCTCACGCAGCCATTCACGAAGAGCGTCCGCGGGATCGACGCCTTTCTCCAACTCGTTTTTTCTCGCGAGGAGTTGCGTCTGCCGGTCCTGCAGAGCGGCGGCGAGCAGGTCTTCCCGGGTCGGGAAGTGGCGGTAGAGCGTTCCTGGCCCGACCCCGGCGTCCCGGGCGATGTCGTCCAGCGAGGTGTCGACGCCGTAGGCCGCGAAGTGCTCGACGGCCGTCCGCAGGATCCGCTCGTAGTTGCGCCGAGCGTCCGTCCGCATGGGACGGGGTGTTGTTCCTGGCATCTGAGCGGCCCTTTCAGGTCTGACGCTTGACAAGCGGAGACAGCCTCCATATTGTCGCAGAAGTTAATCGGAGGCACTCTCCGTTTCTTGTTGAGAGCGCCGACGTCAGGAGCGAGGCAGTGGCCGACGGCCGGATGACGCGCCTGTCGCGAACAAATCCTCTTCTCCCGAGTCGGAACCCGGCGGACGGCAGTCCCGGTCCCGACGTCGCCACAGTCACCCGCGAACCGACCGCCATACAGAACGACCAGCCCACCGCAATCGGCGACAGACGCCGCCCCCACCACCGAAATCATGGTTAAGGGCCAACTTCCTGACCAGCAGGCCCGGTTGCACTTCGATGCTCTGATCGCCGAAGCCTTGGAGCGCTCGGCCTGTCCCAAGAACGAAAGTTGAGGATCATCATGGGCGAGACCATCGAAGCGCGACTGCAGAGGCTTGAGGACATCGAGTCACTCAGGCAGCTCAAAGCCAAGTACACCTGGCTCTTGGACCACAAGCAGTGGGATGAGTGGGCGGACTGCTTCTCGCCGGACTTCACCTTCGAGACCGGAGGGAACCAGCTTCCGCTCGACACGTTCGTCTCGGTCGTGTCGAACAACCTGCAGCCTTTGGTCACATCGCACCAACTGCACCAGTTCAAGGTCGAGATCACCAGCGCGACCACAGCGACCGGCGTCTGGTGGCTCCGCGACCACCTCGTCCACCCGGGCAACGGTAGCGAGTTCCGCGGGCGCGCCTACTATCACGAGAAGTACCTCAAGGAAGCCGGAGAATGGAAAATCTCCGCTTCGGTCCTCGAATACGTCAACAGCGAGGGCCGGGTACTCACTCCCGGGCCCGACCACGGAATGGCCATCGGCCTCACGATGTAACAACGTCACGAGGCTGCGAAGGTCGACTCGGCCGCGGGGCGGACTACACGGAGTGCCGGGTAGGGGGCGCGTATCGGTGGACGGGGTATCCGCAGGCTTGGCCGGCCGGGCGTTCGACGACCAGCCAGCCCGCGGCAAAGGCGGCCCGGCCAAGGACCAGCTCAGGGCAGCCTTGCCGTCCGGGCAAGTGCCGGTGGTCGCGAGCGGGTTGCCGACACAGGGCCAGGGGGCACCGTGCTCGGCGACGGCGACTACATCACCACCTCCTGGCGGTCGAGGATACCGACCATTCGGAGCGGTCGCCGGGTCCGTGCGCGGGTTGAGCATGCCTTCGCCCGCTGAGAACTACAAGATCGTCCGTGACTGCGGGCAGCACGGCAACGGCCTCCACCACTCGGTCCAAGCCGTCGCTCACATGCACAACCTCGCCCTGGCCGTGTGATCGGGACAGCATGGCCGGGCCCTGACCTGCAAAATCACGGCCTTCTGCAACACGCTTGACGACCTCGTGCATGGTTGGCGGCGACACGTCGAAAAGCCGGCGGACCACAGGGCTGACGCCCGAGGTGATCGCCGAAGTCGTCGCTGAGGTCGGGCCGTTGTGGCGTGAGCGGCACCAGGCCGGACTGACCTCACGGCCGCGCCGCAGGGCCGTGGGGGCCGGAGCGAAACACAAACTGGTCTTCGTCGACCGACTGTTGGCCACGCTGGTCAGCCTCCGCCACGGCGCCACGCACGATGTACTGGCCTGCTGGTTCGGTGTCGACCGCTCCACCATCACGCGGGCGATCGATGAAGTACGGCCCCTGCTCGCCGAACGGGGCTGCACCGTGGCATCAGGCCTCCGGCTACGTACGCTCGCCGACGTCATCGACCATCTCGGCGCCGACGGCCAGACCGGGATCGTCGACGGCACCGAGGTCCGGGTGCGACGACCGGCCACCGGACGCAAGGACCGGGACAAGTTCATCTCCGGCAAGAACAAGCAGAACGCCGTGAAGTCGATGGTCGTCAGGGAAGCCGAGGGGCGGCTGCTGTTCTGCGGCCCGGCGGAGCCTGCCAGCTGCGCCGATATCACCCACGCCCGCAAGCTGGGCCTGGTCAAGCTCCTGGCCAACGGGCCTGCCGTGGAGATCCTGCCCGACGCCGGCTACCAGAGATTGGGCGCCCAGACCGGCGGGCGAGCGATCACGCCACCACACCGTAAGTTCAAGAAGGACCCGCCCGAGTGGTACGAGGAGATGCACGAGCGTCAGCGCAAGGCCCACTCCTCACGACGCATCCGGGTCGAGCACGGCATCAGCCATCTGAAGAACTGACGGTCCCTCGCCCGCCACCACGGCCGACGCGAGCACATGAGCGACATCATTGAGGCTGTCGCCGGACTGCTCTCCCACCAGCAGACCGTCACCGTGAACAGCGGTGCGCGAACGTGAACACAGCGGCAAATCCGCAGCCTTCAACGTGCCACCGCCAACCATGCACGAGGTCGTTAGCGACCGAGGGGTCGCCAGAAGTGGAGCCAGTCGTGCGCTGCGTGCCTCCGGCCCCTCGCTCGCTGGCGCGTGGTCCTTGGCCGAGCCATCGTCCCGTAACGGGGAACCGTCTCGTGGCATCCGGCACCGCCTCGCTCAACGCCTGGGCCGACACCGCTGGGTCGTGGAGCGAACCGTGTCCTGGCTGTCCGGGTGCCGGCGCCTTCAACCCTCGCTACGAGCCCAAGCCGGAACACTTCCTCGCTTTCACCGCCATCGCCGAGGTCGGAACGAACTACTGGTAGCGGACAGCCTCGAGCGAGGGGCGGTCGGCCCTCAGCGCGGTGGCGAACTGGTTCTGTTCGCCGGCGATCAGCTCGGCGAGGACCTGTCCGGCGACGGGTGCGCTGGCCACTCCCCAGCTGTGACCCGCGTTCACGTGGGCCGTGTCGAGCCGGTCGACGATCGGTAGATGGTCAGCAGTGTCGCTCGTCAGGCCGGCCCACAAGCCGGTGACGCCAAGATGGGCATGGTCGGGGTAGCGCTCCAGGGTGGTCGAGATCATGGCCTCGGTTGAGGCAATGCTGATGTGCGGGTTGAGGGACCCGTACCCGTCAATACCGGCACCGATCACCAGGGAGCCGCTGCGGTTCTGCGCCAGACAGTCGTCGTAGTCCAGGCGCTCGGTCCCCAGTGCGGGCCGGGTGTGGGGGTGGTCGAAGACGCTTGGCTCGTACGACGGCAGGTCGGTGAGAGCGCTGCAGTTCGCGACTCCACGGGGCCCATGGAGGATGGCGCTGGGCCGCTGGTCGACGGGCTGGGTGACGACCTGCCCCATACGGGCCGTCGTGACGGGCAGCACGATGCCTTCCGCTGTGAGGTTGAGTGTCCACGCGCCGGTCGCCCATACGACTCCCGAGGCCCTGATGTCGCCGCGGACCGTTCGGACACCGTCGACACGGTTGCCCTGACGGATGACCGACAGGACAGCGGTGTTCTCGTAGAGCCGCACGCCCGACCGGATAACCGCCGCGCTCAGGGCCCCGAGGAACCGCTGTGTGTCGATCTGCGCGTCCTCGGCGCAGTAGACCGCTCCGATCGCGGTCGTGGGCAGCATGGGAGCGTGCTTCGTCGCACGGCTCACCGACAGCAACTCGATCTCGACGCCAGCGGCACGGCGGTCATGCACATAGTCCTGGAGGACTCGGCCCTGCTCCTCGTTTTCGAAGAAGAACAGCCCACCGAGCTGGCGGTACTCAAAGACATCTCCGAGTTCGTCGGCGTACTCGGCGTACTTGGCCTTGGCAGCGCGGGCGATCGCAAGCTCGACGCCGCTGCGGCGGGTCTGGACCCACAGACATCCGGGGTTGCGGCCCGAGGCTCCGAACGCCGGGAAACGCTGTTCGACCACGGTGACGTCGAAGCCTCGGCGGCGCAGCTCGAAGGCCGTGCACAGACCAGCGAGCCCCGCGCCGACCACGACGATGTCCGAGGTTGCAAGAACGTCAGGGCTCACGACGGACCGGGTCCCTTCTGTGACGGTCGATGCGTCATATGCATCACTGTCGCTTCGTGATGTGTCGCTGTCCATCCTGCCGCCTCGAGGTCGGTGGCAAGGTCGCGACGTGGGACTCTGTCGGAGGCGCGCTCGGCCGGGACGACGCGCCCGAGCCTACCGGAGGCGCACTTCTGCGGGATATGGGCGATATCCCGGGCAGTGTCCCCATCACGGCTGGCGCGGTCGCCTCCTACGGGAGCAGAGTCGCGCCGCGTCGCTCCTCAGACTGGGTCGACCGCGATCAGCTGCACGGGCTAGGCACGGGTGGCGGTGCTTCTCAAGACCGGGCCGAAGCGGAAATCCGCAGCCGCGCGGCACGGGCTTCGGCGACCACTTTCTCGGCATACGCGGTGAGGTCCGGCTTGCCCGCGGCGCCCCGCAGGCGGCGTATGTGCCGTTGATGAACCATGCGCTGTTCTGCGCCGCCAGACCGTGTTCACCGACTGCCAGAACGGCAGTGGCGAGGGCTGCCCGCAGGTACGGGCAGTCTGACACCACGTTGCCGAGCCACAACCGTCCGTGGCCACCGGGCGCCTCGCTCCAGCGGGCGTCGGGCGCCTCGACGCGCCTCTTTATCAGCATGAGCCTCGCCGAACCGAAGAAGAGCACGGATGAGGTCGTCCACAGTCGGTGCCCCCGAACCAGGACAGTCCGGGTGTGATCTCACGTTCCTCAATCTCTGCACGGACGGATGAACAAATCCAGGAGTCCGTCGGCCCCAGTCCATCGGATGTTTTCCAAGGGATGGCCGCAATCGCCGGACATTCACCAAGTCGGTCGGGCGTGGATTGAACTATTCTGTGGGAACAGCCGCCCGTCGGACGTCACGGTCCGTTTATGTTCGCCCAGCGGAAAAGGTCGCCATGGCCGACTCGCGTCACTCCGTCGAGTTGGGTACCGTTCTGGCCGAGCTTGGGTCGAGCGTACGTCTGGTGTCCGCCGGCTCTCCCGACCCGACCCGTCCGATGCGCGGTGCGACCGTCTGGGTGCCGGGCGATCCCGTTCCCCCCGATCCCGCCATGATCGTGGTCTGCACGGGGTTGCGAACCGGCGTCGAGGAGATCCTCCCTCTCCTGGAGGCGGACGGCTCCCGTGTCATCCTGCTCTGCGACGCGCCCGTCGAGGGCGAGAACCTCGACGCCGCGAAGATCGCGGACAACGTCGTGGGCCTGGCTGGAGTCGGGGCTGGCGAGGTCCTCGCCTCCGTCACCCGATCGAGCCAGAGCCTAGAGGAAGCCGTCTCCCGGCGCCTCGGGACACTTCAGCGATCACTGAGCTTGGCCCTCGCCGACCCCGAGCCGATACCGGCCCTGCTCACCCGGCTCAAACGAGTATGCAACGCGACGACCGCTCTCATCGGCCGGCACGGCGACATCGTGCACGCGACCGGACCGGTTCCACGCACACTCTTGTTCGAGGAGATCGCCTCGACCAAGGCCGACACACAGAGGTTGGACATCGACGGCTGGCGCGGTCTCGCAGCCCGTATCGCCGACCCCGCCTCACCCGAGGAACACACCGGCTGGCTGGTCGTCACAAGCCGGCGTCGCGACTTCCCGGATACCTACGTCGCCTCCGCGGTCCACGTGGCAGCCAGCCTGGTCGAAGCCAACCAGCGCATGAGCGTCCTGGTCCGGAAACAGGAACGGGCCGTGCGTGCCGCCGTGCTCGAACAGGCACTGGCGCTGCGAAGGGAACGCCACGACGCCGAACTCGCCGCGCGGGTTGCTGGGCTGGGCATCACCTTCGATGGGGAGGCCCGCGTCGTTGTTGCGGCGTTTGTCCGTTCCCCTCGCGAGGACCAGCGCCGCCAGGCGTCGGACTCTCTCATGGACACACTGGGCCAGGCACTGTCCGCAGCCGGACACCCTTGCCTGATCACGGCCCGCGAAAACGGCGTCACGCTGCTCGTCCAGTGCGGCGTCGCTGCACTGCAGCGGCTCCTGCAGGCGCGCGAGGCCGAACTGTCCTCGCTTCATATAGGAATCGGCCGAGCCATCACTGCCGTCGGCGGAGTGGTGGACTCGCACAACGACGCCCAGCTCGCCGTGCGCACGCTCCGGCGTTTCGCTCAGGAGCAGCGGCTCATGGCGTACGAGGACTTCGACTTCGCGACGCGGCTCTTTGCCGATGTCGGTCTGGAACGGATGGTGGCGTGGGCGGAGGACTTCCTGCGGCCGCTCGCGGGCCGGGAGAACCTGCTTGCCGGTCTTCGCACCTACTTCGAGCACGACCAGAACATCAACGTGGCCGCGGAGGCACTCAGCATCCACCACAATTCACTGCGCTACCGCCTCACCAAGGTCGAGGAACTCCTGAGCATCAATCTCAAGCAACCCGCCGCGGTCTCCTCGGTCTTCCTCGCTCTCACGGCAATCGATATCACCCGGCAGCCAGGGAGCCTCAAGCCTCGGGCCGCACGATCGAAGGACGAACTCCCGGTCGGCGAGGTCGGATCGACTCGGGGCGCCACGGATTTCGGGAACAGAGGGCACAGCGACATCGGGGTCGCCTTCGGCCCCGAGCGATGAGCACCCGCCGCCACCTCGTTGGAGAAAAGACGATTCGGTCCGCCGAATTTGGGGATCTCCACGGTCACCCGTAACAGACGTCACGGCCAAAATCGAGATGTCACATTCTCTTGGAATGATAGGAGCCCCTGGTGAGCCAGGTAGCAGCTGTCCAGGCGCCCGTCGAGCGCGGCCTCTACTTCGACGAGTTCACCGTCGGCCAGTCGTGGGTCACGCCCGCCCGCACCATCACCGACGCCGACCTGGTGAACTTCGCCGGCATCTCCGGCGACTTCAACCCGCTGCACACGGACGAGGAATTCGCCAGGCAGACGCAGTTCGGCGGCCGGATCTTCCACGGCCCCGGCGTGTTCGCCGTTGCCACCGGGCTCGAGTCCCGACTCGGCATCAAGGAGGGTACCGCCATCGCCTTCCTCGGTATGACGTGGAGCCTCAAGGGTGCCGTGCGGATCGGCGACACGATCCGTGTGGAGCAGCAGGTCGCCGAGCTGCGGCCGTCGAACTCCAAGCCGGATCGTGGGATCGTGACCTTTGATGTCCAGGTCAAGAACCAGCGTGACGAGATCTGCCACGACGGCCAGTGGTTCGTGATGTTCCGGCGCCGGGTCTGACCGGCGAGCCGCCAGCCGCTGTCCTCTGGCCCGGCCTCGACAGGCCGGGCCGACTCTCCGTGCGCATCTGGCGGGTCCTCGCACCCCAGGCTTTCCCCCCGCCTGGCAGATTCCTCAACCAGCGCCGAACACGAATCCGTAGGGTCGCGAGATGCCCCAGAATCCCACCGACACCGAACAACACTGGCTACCCGCCGCTGCAGTAATGCTGGGCGGATCGTACGCGGTCGCCCGCGCAAGGGGTGCACGTAACAGCCAATGGTGTGTCGCCAACCAAACTGGCGGGGGCGCCGATCCCTTGTGCCACCCAGGGCCGGTGGTAAACGTTCCGAGCGGTCGGCTTCGGAGGCACCGGCGTGACGGCGAATGCCATTGCCTCACCCTTGGGATCAGCGGGGAGCGGAAGGTAGTGATCGGCAGGCCGTCGTCACAGGCAGGGAACCGGCCGACGCTGGTTTCTTTGGTGACGTCGGCAAGTCTCGTAAACCTCCACGCCTACACCGGCGATCTCCGCCCGGTGCACGCCTCGACGGTCTTCAGCGTCGGTCAGGACCCGCTCGACGGTGATGCCGCAGTTGGTGATGAACCCCTGGGCGCGGGTCCAGAAGGCAGTGGCGGTCTCCTTCTTCTCGTCTGCGTGGATCTCGCTGTAGGCGAGGCGGGAGTGGTCGTCGACGGCGGTGTGCAGGTAACGGGTTCGGAGCTGGTGGGAGGCCGATGACATGACCGCTCTTGTTGCGCGCACAGGGAACCTGCCCGAGGCGTTCACCACCTTCGTGGGCAGGCGCGATGACATCGCCGAGGTCCGGCGGGTCCTGGGCTCGGCGCGGCTGCTGACTCTCACCGGTACGGGCGGCGTGGGCAAGACGCGGCTGGCACTGGAAGTCGCAGCCGCGGTCGGGAAGGCCTTTCCCGACGGGACGTGGCTGGTCGACCTGGCACCGGTGCGGGACCCGTCGGCGGTGGCGACCACGGCCGCCGACGCTGTGGGCATCGTGGACCTGGGCGACAGACCCGCCCTCGACAGGCTGGCCGAGCGCCTGGCCGAGAGAGTGGCGCTGATCGTGCTGGACAACTGTGAACACCTGGTCGACGCCTGTGCCGAGCTGGCGAGCGTGCTGCTCTCGGCCTGCCCCGGACTGCGTGTGCTGGCGACGAGCCGTCAGACGCTCGGCATCGCCGGTGAGCATGTGTTCACCGTGCCGCCCCTGAAGGTGCCGGACGAGGCGGTCGAACTCCTGCGGGACCGCGCCTGCGCCGTACGGCCCGAATTCCGGATCACCAACGCCAACTGGGACACAGTCACCAGGCTGTGCGCCGAACTGGACGGGCTGCCGCTCGCCATCGAGCTGACCGCGTCCCGGCTGCGTACGCTCACCGTCGAACAGGCGGCCGACCGACTGGAGGACCGTTTCACGCTGCTCACCGGGGGCAGCCGGACCGCGCGACCTCGGCAGCGCACGCTGCGCGCGGCGATGGAGTGGAGTTACGAGCTGTGCTCCCCGGCCGAGCAGCTGCTGTGGAACCGGCTGTCGGTCTTCGCCGGCGGCTTCGGCCTGGACGCGGCCGAGGACGTCTGCGCCGGAGAGGGCCTTTCCACGCAGGAGGTGCTGGACGTCCTCGACGGACTGGTCGTCCAGTCCGTCGTCTTGCCCACCGAGGAGGAGGGCCTGCCCCGCTACCGGCTCCTGGCGACCATTCGCGAGTACGGCCGGGAGCGGCTCGCCGAGTCCGGCGAGGAGGAGCGCCTGCTGCGAAGGCACCGCGACTTCCACCTCGCCCTCGCCGAGGGCATCGCTGAACTCTGGTACGGCCCCGGGCAGGAGGAGGCCCTGGCCCGCCTGCGTGCCGACCATGCCAATCTGATGGCCGCACTGGCCCATGGCGACGATCCGCAGACCACCCTCGCGCTGGCCGCAGCTCTGCGCTACCACTGGTGTGCCGGCGGATTTCTCGCCGAAGGGCGACGGCAGCTCGACCGTGCTCTCGCCGCCGCGCCCGACGCGACTCCGGCTCGTGCCTGGGCTCTCTGCGCCGCGTCCTGGGTGGCGCTGCTGCAGAGCGACCGTGCGGCGGCCGACCGGTGGCTGGCCGAGGCCGGAGAGCTGGCCGAGCGGCAGGACGATCAGGTGCTGCGCGCCCACATCGCGGGCTTTCGTGGAACACGGGCAGCGTTCCAGGGAAGGCTGGCGGAGGCCGTGCCGTTGCTCGAGCACGCGGTCGCCGCCCACACGGCGGCCACGGGGAAGGACTCGGCGGTGTTCGCGCTGTTCCAGCTGGCCGCTGTACAGCTGGAACTGGGAGATCCGCGGGGCGAGGTGACTGGCCGACAGGCGGTCGCGTTGGCGGAGGCGCACGGTGAGCGGTGGGCGCGCGCGCATGCGATGTGGGCGCTGAGCTGCCACGCGTGGAGGCAGGGTGAACGTGCGGAAGCCCTGGCCCTGATCCGGGCCGCCCTGGAGATCGAGCGGGGCTTCAACGAGCCGCTCAGCGCGGCGCTGATGCTGGAGACGCTCGCCTGGATCACCGCTTCCCACGGCGAGTACGAGCGAGCGGGCCGGATACTCGGCTCCACAAGCAAGATGTGGCGCGATGCGGGTGTGAGCATCTCCGCGTTCGGTCCGCCGCTGGACGACGACCACGCACGGTGCGAACGGTCGGTCGTACGAGCTTTGGGGCAGAAAGGGTACGAGAGGGCACTCGCGGTCGGCGGCGGCCACGACAACCCCGGCCAGGCCATTGACTGTGCCCTGCCTTTAAAAAAA
>NZ_JARGEE010000136.1:0-20994 GCF_033794485.1 Streptomyces sp. MB09-02B | reverse complement strand
AGGGCCTCCTGCGCCGACGGCGACAACTGCCGTGCGTCCCCCACCAGTTCACTCACGCAGGGATCAACGACCCAGAACACCTACCGTTTCGGATCAATACCGGCCTGGTGACCCTCTTCCGAACTTGAGGGTTCCTGACCAGTCGGCTTCACTGAAAAGCCTTTAGCGGCCATCCCGAAATGCTCATTGACGGCTCTTAAGAGCGTCGTGTGGGCACTTGCGTATGCGAGCCGCAGTCGAACGTAGTACGGTGGAATCGGGTGCCATGACAGGACGTCGATCAGTTACTTCCGTGAACTCGTTACTCCTTGGGATTTAAGCCTCCCCTCCCGGAGGGGGTAAGCGGACGGGGAAGTCTACTATGGTTGCTGAATTCGGTTGGACCGGGTGTAAGAACTGTCTCGCCTTGTACTTCACTGGCCCTTACCGATCTCCTCCCTTCGGAGAAGCTTGGCGTCCGCCCGCAAATGGCCATTGCGTTGCTGCTGGGGCTTCAGACCCCACATCAGGCGGGCTTCTCCCTGGACCTCATGTCGGGGATGCGAAGTGGAAACTCAGGCTGAATGATCGCAATTCGGCAGGAATCGAAGGGAACTTCTGCGGTTTTAGGCGCTGCAAGTTTTGCCTGGGCGCAGTACACACAGGAGGCGCTTCGCCACTGAAAGCATGCGTAGGTCGGCGCCCGCGTCGCGAGGTTCATCCAACGCTGGGGCCAATACTCGTACAGCCTCACCACATCGTCGAGAGCGAAAATCCCCTGGAATATTGCTTCCCTACCTCATTTGACCCGCGCCATAATTACATCCCCGGATGGGCAACGTGCGGTAGATGTGGACTCATCGTCTTTTCGGGAGATGGCACATTCAACGGAAAATGTCTTAACGGAGACACGCATCATGCTACCGGCCAGGCATTCGGCGTCGAATACTGGGCCAGATAGGGGCCACGCTCACCATGCCCCTTCGCCGAAGCGGGCCGCGCCTTTGGTGCCAGGTTGAAAAGGCTCACTGACTGAGAATAGTTGCATCAGGTGCCCGGGCTTCACCCCATCGCCGTCACCGTTTGCGTGTGGCCATCTGCTCAGGCGTCGCCACGCAGCGGAACCCGGTGTCATCGTCGTGCATCATGTCGCTGGCGTCGTTGACGATGGCGGGGACTCCCCGGAACAGGGGGCTCGTGAAGGCGCTGCCGCGGAGTTCGTACCGTCCTGGCGTGGTCGGCGTCGCAAGCCATTCCCACGCGTTGCCCAGACCCGCAACGACATCGTTCCCGGCGTCGGGAAGCACCGCATCGACAAGCTCGCCCCCGAGCACCTTGAGCAGATGTACCGGGCCATGCTCGATGCCGGTCACGCGCCGTCCCACGTGGTCAAGGTGCACCGCATCCTGTCGCGGGCCCTGAAGATTGCCCACCGCCGCCGAATGATCGGCGAGAACGTCGCCACGCTGGTCGACCCGCCCAGCATCGACGAGACCGAGACGAACCCGTTCACCCGAGAAGAAGCAAAGGCGTTTCTGGAGGCGGCGGCCAAGCGGCCCACGTTCATGCGGTGGATCGTCGGGGTGGGCATGGGGTTCCGGCAAGGCGAAACCCTGGGACTGCGGTGGCCGTACGTCGACCTACAGGCAGAGCTGTTCCACCCCCGGTGGCAGCTACAGCGACTCACTTGGCGGCACGGTTGCGGTGACGCGCACGCCTGCGGGGCGCGCCTGCACCGCTTCGAGCCCTGCCCGCCGAACTGCGCCACGCACAAGGGCTATAAGCGTGGCTGCCCGAAGCCGTGCACTGCGACCTGCGTTAAGCACGCGAGCATCTGCCCCGACCGCAAGGGCGGAGGTCTGGCCTTTACCCGTCCCAAGACCAAGAAGAGCACGAACCCCGTACCGATCCCGCCCGCGTTCATCCCCTACCTGATCGCGCACAAGGGACAGCAGGACGAACTGAGGGAGGCGGCGGGCGAAGCCTGGCAGGAGCACCAGGCCGTGTTCACCCGGCCCGACGGCCGGCCCATTGACCCCCGCGACGACTGGGAGGAGTTCAAAGAACTACTGGCAGAGGCTGGCATCGGTGACCGTCGCCTCTACGACGGGAGCCGCCACACGGCGGGCACGATCCTGAATGAACTCGGTGTGGACATGCCCACGATCATGGAGATCCTTCGGCACACCCAGATCAGTCAGACCCGCCGCTACGTCAAGGGCCGCTCGCATCTCTCCAAGGACGCCATGCGCCGCATGGGAGACGCCTTCCTACCCGCCCCGGAAGCAGCGCCCGAGCCCGCGACTGAGACTAGAACTGAGACTGGGGACCGCCGCGCGGCCCGCGCTCAACGTCGCCGCCGCATCCGCTAATAGCAAAAGCCCCAGGTCACGGCGAGTGAGTCCTAGGGCTTCCACAGAGCCGCCTTCGGGATTCGAACCCGAGACCTACGCATTACGAGACCGTGAGGGATCGTGTTGCGGGGTGCCTCGTCGTGCTGCCTGGCGCTGTTCTGCCTGATCAGAGTATGTGCGGCTACTTGACCTGTACTCCCTCTTGTTACGTTGTCCAAAGGCGTCCGGCCACCGACCGGCCACCAGGATGGGCACCTCGGATAGCAAAGAGCCGGGGCACCGGGATTGTCGTCTCCTGACAGGCGGCGAGAATCCTGCGGGCACTCGTCTGCCACACCGTGCACCTGGAGACTCTGCAAGATCTGCAAGACGCGGCGCCATGATACAGCCCACCCCGGTCGCCCATGGGCTCAGGGCTGATTCAAAGTCCTGGTGATCATGTGGTGTTGCTGGTCAGGGCAGTCCGATCAGGTCCAGTGGGCGGGTGAAGGGCGTGTAGGAGAGCTCGCGCAGGCCGGCGGCGATGCTGTGGTGCCCAGCGGTGCGTAGGGCGCTGATCGCGAAGCTGCGCAGGGTGGCCATGTTCTCCGGTCCGTGCCCGGTGCGGATCTTCGAGGCGTCCTCGCCGAACGTGGTGTCTCTTACGTGGTGCACGGCCTCGATGCCCCATTGCGCGCGGGCGAGTTGGCCGATGGCCTGGGGAGATGCCGCACGCGCCGTCAGGTCGGTGATGGCGTAGAGGGTCTCGCGGGTGATCTTGCCGGTTTTGAGGTCGGTGCGATGCCGGTGGATCTTCGCGGCCTGCGCCACGTGCGGGAAGTCCAGCCCGAGACTGGTGACGGTGAGGGTGCGCACCGAGCGGGTCTCACGTCGCCCGTGCCCCGCCTCGCGGTCGTAGCGGCGGGCGGTCACCTCCTTCCACGGCAACGAACGCAACGCGGTGTGCAGCGTCGGCTGGTTCCGCTTGACCACGAGCAGGTAGTGCGCCCTCTTCGCTTCGACCAGCCACCTGGCGTGGTCACGGTGGGTGTGCAGGGCGTCGGCGGTCACCACGACACCGGTCAGGTCGAACGGGGACAGCAGCTTCGTGAAGCCGGTGACCTCGGTGGTCTTGTCCGGCACCCGTAGCTGGCTGACGGTGCGTCCGCCTTCCAGGACGGCAGAGAGCAGGTGGGCGGCCGGGCCGGTGTCCGTGCGCGAGCCGCGGGCGGTCTTGCCGTCCACGGCCAGGTGCCGGCTGCCCGTGGGGTCGCATCCGAGGAGGTCGGCAAGCCCGCCGGGACATACGAGAGTCAGGAGACGGCGGATGGTTGAGCTGGACGGTGCGCGGCGCACGCCCAGCGGGCCGGTGGCGCGCACGCCGAGGCGGGCCAGTGCATCCAGGGGCGCGTGGCGGGCCCACTGGCCCACGGCCAGATAGGAGCGAGCCCCGGCCAGCACCGCGCAGCAGGCGGTGAGCAGGACCGATGCCAGCGAATGGCGTCGTCCCCGCCGATCTCTTCGCGGATCGCGAAGAACGGCCAGTCGTTCGGCGACACCGTTCACGCCGCGCTGGGCGGCGGTGGGCGACTTGGTCAGGCAGACAGTGGCAGACTGGCGGCACATCGAAGCTCCGGACGGGCAGGGCGACTTGGGAAGGTCACCCCGTCAACCGGAGCTTCGTTGTGTTCGTGACGGACTTCCGCCGGATCGTCGCACCTCCGCGACCTGCACGTTTCCATGACCCCCAAGACTTTGAATCAGCCCTGCCCATGGGCTTGGGTTCTCATTTAGATTCGGGAACATCACCGGTGTACCGCAGAATCAGATCACGCGCCTCCATATGTCCGTAAATACTAGCCACGGACAGCGGTGACTTACCAGAAGGTGCAACGAGTCTCGGATTCGCCCCACTCTCGAGCAAAACTCGCGTCAAGGACGATTCTATCGGCTCTCCCGACTGGAGAGCTGAATCTCCTTCAAGATCGATCGCATGCACCAGAAGAGTCATACCGCAACAAATCTCGTCGGGATCGTTCCCGGCCTCAAGATGTGCGCCAATGCTTGCGCGTCACCATCCTCGAACGACACGCGATCCTGCCCACCTCCGGCTGACCACCAACCTGCAAACCGCTCCCGACGACAACATCACCCATCGGCCAGGGGGACCCGGCGCCCCCCCCGATGCGACAACCGGTCCGCCGGCCCGCCGCAGTCGGCACCGGAAAGCGAAAGGGCCCACCGACTCCGTCGGCGGACCCTCGTGAAAGATCGAGGTTAATGGTCGAAGCGCTCAATAGCGGGGACTCGACGCCTCCCAAGCGTCGCCGATGCAGGATTCCTCATAGTCCCACCAGTCGGACTCAAATCCCCGGATGAGCAACCCCTTCACTTTGGCGATATCGACCGCAGGTGGGACGTTCAGGGCGATAATCCCAAATTGCTCGATCACTTCAGATTGGACACCCAGTGCCGAGAACAGGTCAATAATCCTCTGCGGGTCTGCAGAAAATTTCCCCGATCCAAAAGGGATGATTCGCACCGTACAGTTTCCCGACCAGGACACCTTCTCCGCAGCCTCCAAGACCCCGTGGGCAACCGTGCGCGTCCTCACAATGTCGTTCAAGGAAAGGTCGCACACAAACCACGGCACACTATCAATTCGAACCAGATCGACATCCACAGGAACGGCCCACAGCCGCTCGCTGGCTACCGGCGGCCATCCTTGGTCCTGTTCGAGCGGGAACACCACTCGCACCCGATCGTTCGCTTCACCCTTGATGGTAGTCACTGCATCAGTATGCACCCAAAGAGCCCAGCAGTTGGTGCGAGGTGAGACCTAGCAACGTTCACATGACTACTACGGCCGCAGCCCGTCGCAGTAGTCAGCTCATCCACAGCAGAGATTGCGTCAGGCGCCACGATCACCCCAGCGGACCTTTGGGCGCATCGAGCCAAAATCCATTGCATGTGAAACAAGTAACACGGCCATTCCAAAGCGTCCCCGGACCGCCCAAACTTTGCGGCCATATGTGGTCGACGCGAGTCTCCCGACGATCCACAGGAACGCCCTTGCGCGATCGAGTCGCAGGAATAGTCTCGATGCGACAGTCGTCACAGAGCGTTTTCCCTCCATTTGCATCTCTATTTTTCTCGATCACCTCCCTCTTTCCTTTTGGGGTAAACTTTTTACCTGCCCTCGACATATCAGCCGTTAGATCCGTGACTACACCGTTGGGAGTCACCTGAAAACGAGTCTTCTTTCCGGCGGCGCCTACAGCAGGCACGGACAGTGACTTATTCCCACTGCCGCCAGGCCTATGAGCAAATATCGAAGCAAGAGCACTGGGAACTCGATAAGAGTCACTCGATGTGTCGTAGCCGTATCCGGCTACCCATTCATCGAATTGGGCGCCGTAGTCACATCCTGGTTCGCCGGGACCGCCACCGCCTCGACAGTCACCATCAAAGATCCATCCGCCGTATTCGGCCATGTGGGGAACATTCGAAACGATCCCGTAGAACGTCTCTCCAACGCCGGAGCAGAGTCCGGACAGGGGGCCCCAGGAACCGCAGCCATTGTCTGGGTCACCAGGGCCTGGCTTCGCCCCGCCACCACCGCTACTGGTGTGCCCGCCACTATTGGTGCTGGCCGTTCCACCACTGTTCTTCTTAGTCGTCCCTCCGGTGTTGCGTTCCCGCTCCGGGTGATATTTCGATTTCTTGGTGGGAACGCCATTGTTGCAGTGGTCAAGGATCCCCTCTTTGCATTCGTAGCTGCCGAGGCCACTCGGATCGGAAAGAGTGGCAGGGTTGTTCTCGCTGTAGCTGTAGCCGTTGAGTGACTGGTGCTTTCCAGCTTCCAGCAGCGGGTCCACGCTGATGAACTGACCGTTCTTCGGGTCGTAAGCGCGTGCCCCGATGTGCGTCAGTCCCGTGCCCGCGTCCGTCGGCTTGCCCAGGAAGGTCTTGTCGTCCGGCCAGGGGCCTGTCGCAGTGCCGCGTGAGGCGCCGAAGGGTGATGTGTACCGCTTCGTGACCGCGTACGTCGTCGCATCGAGAACGAGGCTGGACGTGCCGTGGTGGTCGGAGGCAAGGAAGCTCAACTTCGTGCCCGTGGTGCCCACGGTCGCCGTGCGGACCGCGATCGTCTGGCCGTTGGTCGAGTAGTAGCGCGTGCCGGAGAGGGTCTTCGCCGTGCCCTTGACCGTCAGGCGGACTTCCGTGCCGCCCAGGTACAGGACCGTGTCGCCGTCGCCCTTGGCGCGGCGGATCAGCAACTCGCCGTCGGCGTCGTAGAGGTAGCTGGTCTCGGCCGTGCCCTCGGTGGTCTTGGCGAGTTTGCCCTCGCCGTTCCAGAGGAGGGACTGGGTGGTTTTCGGCCCGGGGCGGGATGTGGTGTTGCCGTTCGCGTCGTAGTCGTAGGCGGCCGCCCTGGCGCCGGTCGTGTTGTCCAGGGTGTGGGGCTTGTTGTCGCCGGCCGTGCTGGTGTCGTCGTAGGTGTACGTGGTCGTGCTGTTGCCCGTGCCGGTGTGCTGGGTCTCCGTTTTGCGCTGGCCGGCTGCCGTGTACGTGTACGACGTCCAGTACGGGGCCGCGCCGTCGATGTTCGGCATCGTGCGGCCGGAGGCAGAGCAGTCGGCCGTCGTCGGGGTCCAGGACTCCGTCAGGCGGCGGTGGCCGTCGTACGTGAAGCACTGGTAGTCGGGCTTGGCTGTACCGCCTGCCGTCGACGCGTCGAAGATCGACGTGACGTTGCCCGCGTCGTCCTGGGTGAACTTCAGTTCTTGCGGCATGTAGCCGTGCACGTCGTCGGTGACGTAGGAGCGGGTCAGGCGGCGCGTGCCGGACTCGTAGTCCCAGTTCAGGTAGGCCTTCTTCGCCGAGGATGCGCCGTCCATGCCTACCGTGAGCTGACGCAGGTCACCCTGTGGGGAGAACACCGCGCCCTGCAGATAGCCGGTCGTGCCGGTCGACGCGATCTGCTGTCCGGTCGCGTTGTAGTCGTACCCGACCGACTCCGCGGGAAGACCACCGACCGCCGGCTGGGACGCCACACTGACCGTCCCGTCCAGACGGTACCCCGTCGCGAACGACAGGGTCTTCGGCACGAAGCCCTCCGCCACCAGCTCATCGTTCTCGGGGAGCAGGAGCTGGCTCTCCTTGACCTGGTACAGGGGGTCGTACGACGTGATCTTCTTCGTGTACGCCTTGCCGGGAGCGACCGATCCGCCGTCGTAGCGGACCGCCGTGTCCAGCTGTCCCTTGGCCAGCGTGTCGAAGGTCCAGGCCGCGAGCTTGTTGGCGTCGGTTTTCGTGCCCTGCCACAGGCCGGTCTTGCGGTTCAGTTCGTCGTAGCCGTAGAGGAGCTTCTTGCTCTCCTCCTCGACGTTGAAGGACGACTCGACCCGGTCGAGGCTGTCATAGACCGACTTCGCCGTTCCCTTGTCGGGATCGGTCGCGGTGATCTGGCGTCCGAACAGATCGTAGGTGTACGACCACACGGCCTTGTCCGGGCCGGTGATGGATTTCTGCTGGCCGGCGTCCGTGTAGGTGTAGTTGGTCGTCGTGTAGTCCGTGCCCGTCGGGGTCGGACCCGCGTACTCACGGCGTTCGGTCGTCTGACCGAGGGCGTTGGTGATCACCGCGGTGGCCTGGCCGCCGGGTGGGGCGGACGTGGTGACCGTGTCACCGGTGTATGTGGACTCCGTGGTCCAGCGGGTCACACCGTGGGTCTTCGTGACCGTCTTGGTGGCGCGGCCGGCGCCGTCGTACGTCGTGTCGGTCTGGATCGGGGCTTGGCTGCCCTCCGTCTGCGCCGGACTGCTTGAGGGGGCGGAGGTGTTGTCCCAGATGTCGCCCTGTGTGCTGACCGCCAGCCCGCGGCTGTCGTACCGGGTGAGAGCGATCAGGCGTCCGCCGACCGGGGTCGGGGTCTGGACCTGCCGGGTGCGCAGGAGGTTGTCGTAGAACTCGTACGTGGTGTTGTAGCCGGAGCCGTCGCCCTTCAGTGCTGCGGTCGACACCCAGGACAGGTCCGAGTTGGTGATGTTGTAGGCGTAGACATAGTTCGGCTTCTGGCTGAGGGACTTGAGACGATTGGGCAGCCAGACGCTGGTAACACGGCCGAGGCTGTCGTACTCGGATTCGGTGATCTTGTTGTTCGCGTCCGTCACCTTGAGCGGCGCACCGGTCGCGAACGACACGGCGGTGGTGGCCTTGTGGCCCTTGATGTTGGTGACGCTGCTGGAGGTCAGCGGGCCGGAATCCGTCGGGACGTAGGCCGTGTCCGTGACCAGTGCGTTGTTGGTGTCCTTGACCGTGCGGGGACGGCCGAGCGCGTCGTACGTCGTCGTCGCGACCTTCTGCCAGGTGGGGGCGTCGTCGCTGCCGTAGGACTTGGCGCGGCCTGCCCAGACCGCCTCGCCCTTCGTCGGCTCCTGCGCCGCCGACCAGGCCGTCGCGGTGGCGTCGTCGTAGACCGTGGCTGTGTCGGAGATGACGTCGCCGGGGCGGGTGGTGTCCGCCGGGAGGTCGAGGGTCGTATCCGTCGTGGCGCATGTCTTGGCGACCGTACGGTTGCGGGAGACAAGGGAGTTGATGCCGTTCTTGGCATTGCGGGCGTACCAGGTGCGGGTGCACTTCTCGTCGCCGGTGACGGCCGCGTCGCCTTCGTCCTCGGTCGTGCTGACCATGCCGAAGTCGTCGTAGGTGTACGTGATCCGATGGGCTCGGTTGACGGCGGTGCCGGTGGTCGTCACCCGGGTGCGGTCCGTCTTGCTGGCTACCCGCACCATGTACGCCTCGGTGTCGGCGTACGACTTGTGCTGGGTGGCGGTCTTCTCGGACCAGATGGTGTTGATGGTTCCGGAGACCTCGGCGGACCCGTTGTAGGTGACGCTCTCCCGGACGAAGCCGGCGTACTGATCACGGTCCGTGGCCGCGCCGGCGAGGATGCCCGTCACTGAGGCCGACTTGCGGTTGTCCGGGTGCGGTGTGTTGCTGTCCGTGCCGAGGACCCGGTCGCCGTTCATTCCCTGCATGTAGACGGTGACCGTCTTCAGCTGGGCGGTGTCGCTGGTACCCGTCAGGTGCGTGACGCGCTGGAATCCGCGCCAGAGGGACCAGGTGCGCTCCTTCTCCGGGACGAACGGGTCCTCGTTGTAGTGCCAGGCCGGCGTCGAGTACTGGTACGTGTGCTGGACCGCCTCCGTGCCCCCGTGGGGAGCCGAAGTGATCACGGACGAGACCGGGTACTTCTGGAACCAGTCGAGGATCGGAGTCTTCTCCCCGTTGGGCGACCAGTACACCGGGTAGCAGCGCTTGGTGTTCTCGTCGACCTTGGGCATCGTCTGCCCATAGACGCAGTCGCCCTCCATGTACGACACGATCGTCTCGGCGCCCGCCTCAGAGGTGATCTTCTTCAGGCGCGGCTTGTCGAAGGAGAGGATGTTGTCGTGCTGGCCGTCGACACGGTTCGGGAGCAGCGTGTGCTCGAATGTCACCGGAGGCAGCGCCAGGTCGGTCCCACGCTTGCCGGTGTGCTTGATCTCCTTCAGCCAGAGGGACTGATCGGCGGAGTCACCGGTGTCGCCCGGGTCGGGGTAGCCGTGCTGGAGCGCCCAGTTGTCGACGGCCGCGTACGCGGGTGTCGACGCCGCCGCGTTCCACGCGTACGTGGTGATGCCGGTCAGCCGCTTGCGGGTGAAGAAGGAGGGGCCGGTGTTGCCGGTGCACTTGTCGTCGCTCTTGCAGACGGCGTCGAAGGGGACGTCGGGCCAGTTGTCCCGGGTGTCCTTCGTCAGCGAGTCGCAGCCGGTACCGGAGGCGATGCAGCGCTCGGTGTAGTCGAGGACGACCTTGTTCGAGGCGGCGGGGGTGGCGGAGAACAGGGAGTCCTTGCGCTGGCCGTAGCGGATCTCCTTGAGGTAGCCGCCGCGGACGTACTCGGTGCCGGTCGTGTCGTCGCCGAGCATGTCGTAGTGGTTGGTCTCGGCCTGGTACCAGTAGCTCATCGCGTTGCCGTGCGTGTCCTCGACGTAGTCGAGGTTCCACCGCCAGGCCTGCTTCTTCTCGCGCGCCGAGAAGCCGCTGCCGCTGCTGTAACCGGGTTCACCCGAGTCGTCACCGAAGACCGGGACGGTCCAGACCGACTCCGTACGGTCACTCG
This sequence comes from Streptomyces sp. MB09-02B, assembly GCF_033794485.1. Taxonomy (NCBI): domain Bacteria; kingdom Bacillati; phylum Actinomycetota; class Actinomycetes; order Kitasatosporales; family Streptomycetaceae; genus Streptomyces; species Streptomyces sp. MB09-02B. The sequence continues at coordinate 10,512 of NZ_JARGEE010000136.1, read as the reverse complement.
CCCCCGCCCCTTCGAGCTTGTTCAGGCCGAAGACGTACTTGGTACCGTCACCCGTGACAACCGTCCAGTACTCGCCCTTGTCACCCTGCGAGGTGTCGGTCTTCGCGTCACCGTCGTCGCCGTTGTCGGCACCGACGGAGTGCGTGACCGTGGAGGCGTCGTCGTTCTTCAGACGCCACCGCTTGGTGGTGTCGTCCTTGACGAGCTCGCTCGCCTTGCCGTTCAGCACGAGGGAGGCGTTCTCGTACTTCCAGCACAGGTCGAACTTGTCGTCCTGCTCGTCATCGTCACAGGAGCCGTACTTGCGCTCGACGTAGGAGGAGGTGAGATCGAAACCCTCACCGACCTGGCTGCTCTGGTTGTTGGTGTTGGCGGTACGGCCGTCCACGGCGCCGGAGTCATACGAGATCGACAACCCCGGAGCGGGGCCGGCCGCGGCCGGCGGGGTGCGCAGCGGGTAGGACCAGGTGAACGTGCCGGCCGAACCACCCGCCTCCCAGGTCGAGGAGGACGCCAGGGGAGTCGCCTTGTAGTCGCCGCCGCCGGACTGGGTACCGGCGGCCACAGCGAGGACCATCGTCTCGGCACGGGACGCAGCCGGCTTGAACGCCAGCGTCGACGAAAGGCGCTCCTCGGCACGGTCGTTGACCGAAACCAGAGGCTTGGACGCACGGCACTTACCCGTATCGCTGTCGCTGAGCAGACACACAGGGAACTTCAACAGATTGAGACGACCGCCCCAGTCACCGCCATAGGCGGAGGCGAACGCCGAATAGTCGACGCCCAGCCGGGCCTGCCCGCCCGTCTTCGGCCCTGTGACCTTGAGCACCACACCCTTGATGCCGAGCTTCTCGGCGGTCTTCTGGCCGAGGACCTCGACCTTGACCGAATCGGCCGTGCGTGGCTGCTTCTTGCCCTTGGTGGCCTTCGGTTCGGTGAGCGAAACCGGCAGCGAACCGGGGGTGCCCTTGGCTCTGCCCGATGCGGACAACGAGAGCGTTGACGAGCCGCTGCCCGGCCAGGTGACCTTCCGTGCTCTGTCCTGACCAGCGCGCTTGGCCGCGGCACGGTTCGCGGACTCGATCTTCTCCCCCTGCGCCGCGACCTTCTTGTTGGTCTTCACCGTCCACGGGGAGACCTTGGTCGCCTTCGGGGCTTTGAGATCAGGCCTGCCGAGCGGGTCGACTTCAGCCGCGAACACGACCGGTGTCAGCAGGCCGGGCAACATGGCGAAGCCCACCACCGAGGCGATGCGCCTCGTCCAGACGCGTCTGCCGGATATGGCCGTCCCCGCTCCGGACGAGCCTGGGGCGAACTGGGTCATGACAAGTCTCCTTGCGGCGGCGGCTCCGCTGAAACGGCCGCGCGCCGTTGAAGGTCAATGGAAGAGAGCAGGGAAGCTCGCTGGGGCAGGCCGTGCGGTCTATGTGGACGGCTCGGCGATCTGGCTCTGTACCCGTTCCTTGGGCATGGCGCCTGACCACACGCGGAACTTCGCCAAGTCACCCGGCAGATAGTGGCCGGTGGTACCGCCCGCCGAACCCCGACCCACCGAGAGCGCGCCCGAACCCTGCTGAGCGGCTTCCAAGCCGTCGTCTTCCTCGCTCTGCTGGGGGAATTGACCGACGTACAACTGGGTCACCCCGAAACGCTCCGACCCGTCACCGGCGCTGAAAGACTGCGCGGCGTCAAACACTCCGGTGACGTCGACCCATGTGCCGAACTCGTGGTCGCCGACCGGCTCCTGGGCCACGGCGAGGGCACTGTCGACCACCTTTCCGGTGGAGTCGACCGCCGTCCGGCCGAACTTCCACTGGAAGACGCCGTCCGCGATCTTCTCCACCCACAGGGCCCAGGAGGACTCCTTGCCCGCCGGGGCCGCCTGTGCCGCGACCAGTCCTCGGTAGCCATCCGGCTTCGACTCCAGCAGAGCCCTGTTGAGCCGTACGCGGGCGGACACGGTAAAGGATCCGGTCTCGTCGATCACCGGTCCCGTCCGCGAGGCGTAACCTGAGGAGCCGTCGAGTACAAGCGCCGTGGCATCCTCGCCGGCCAGTTCGGCGCCGCCTGCCAGAGTCAGACCACCTCGCTGGTACGGGAACGAGGTGCTGGCGGGGTTGTCCGGGTCTTCCGGACTCTCCGCGACCTTCGTACCGGACGAGATGGTGGCGTCCCAGTGCGCGACCAGCTCATTGGTCGGCACATCGTCCATCTTCAGCTGGTGTTCCTCGCGGATCTGCTCAGGCTGCTGTGCCTCCTGCCACACCGCGACCTCGTCCACCCGTCCACGGAAGTAATCGCCGTACGCACCGCCGACCTTCGAGACACCGAACATCAGGTTCCGGTCCGCCGACCACGGCGTGTACGTCGACGCGGCGTCGGACAGCACGACCGGATCACCCTGCGGCTGTCCGTTGACGTACAGCTGGATCGTGTCGTTGGTCCTGTCAGCGTCCTTCTTCGCATCGAAGACCGCAGCCAGGTGGGTCCAGACGCGCAGCGGAGGATTGGCCTCATCGGCCACCGAGCGGATGTAGACCGGGCTGTCCTTGTCCTGATCGGTCCGGTTGAACACCCACTTCTTGTACGTGGACGAGTAGTAGAGCGTGAACGCCGACCCCCGGTCGCCGGGCGCGGACAGCACCGTCCTGTTCGCTGAGGCGTCCGTCAGGTAGGTCCACGCCGACACGGTGAAGGAGTCCTGGGTGTTGACGGCGGGTCCGTCGGTCGACGCGTAGCCGGTCTGCTTGGCCGGGTCCGTGCTGTCGTTCAACCAGAGCGAGTAGTCACCCGCGCCACGGCGTGCCATCGTCGACCAACCGGTGCCGGCCGTGTCACGCAGGACGGCCTTGTGGCGTGTTCCGACCTCGCCGGTGTCCTGGGCCTCCACCACCTTCGATCCCGGCGTGCCGTCGTCGAAGCGCCAGCGGCCCGACGGACCTGGCGGCAGTCCCACCTTGAGGACGAACTCCGCCGGTGGTCCCCAGCGCACACGGCCGTCCTTGTCCAGCTTGAGGTCGCTGGCTTCCACCGACAAGGTCTGTGTGCCGGGCAGGCCTGGGGTGATGTCCTTCCGGGTCACGGGCGCGTTTGTCGTCGCGGCATTGACCTGCTTGGTCGCACCCGCGCCCGTGGAGAGGAACCGCCAGCGGTAAGCCTTCACGTCGTTGTCGGAAGCGTTCGGCCGGAAGGTGAAGGTGCCTGCCACCCCCGGGGCTCCGTTCGGAGCACAGTTGTCGACCGTGCACTCGGTGTACGGCGTCCCGGACACGATGGTCGGCGCCTTGGGCGCGGTCGAGTCGATCCTCAGGTAACACCAGGAGGAGTACGGCGAGAACAGGTCTCCGGACCGGCCGTCATAGCTCCAGTGCGACTGGGTACGCGCACGGAATCGATAGAGACCTCCGTCCGCCCGGTTCGTCGTGGTGATATGCAGAAGATCGCCGTCCGTCGCCCACCCCTCAGCCGGTCTGTACCCGCTCCACACCTGCGACCAGGTCCCCTTGGCCGTGTCGTTGCTGGAACGCTGCATGGCGAACTCGGCCTGCAGGGCGGGTGTCGTCTCGTCCGCGCCGGGCTGAACGAGGGTCTGCACCCTCGCGTGAATCGTCGGCGCGAGCACCGTCACGGTCAGCGGGTCCGACGAAGGGCGGCACGGGCCTGTCTTGTTGCCGGTCCCGGGGATCGCGCCCACGGTGGTCGGCACACCCGGCTTGTGCACGTACCAGACCTTGAGCTCGGCGTTGTTGTCGAACCGCTTCCAAGCGCGCGGTTCGGTCTCGTCCTTGGCCCGCAGCATCAGCGTCAGCCGGGGGAACTTGCCCGCGGCGAACGCCCGCACGGTCGAGGCGAGATTCTCGTCCGCCTCAGCAGGGTTGTCGTTGAACTCGACCCATGCGTTCGGCTGTTCAGGGCTGCACAGGTCGCCACGTCCCGCGGAGACGTACCTGTCGCCCATCTGGTCGAGCTGCTTGGGGCCGGGCCAGCGGGTGCCCTCCGAGATGTTGTCCGTGCGCTCCAGGTCCACCCAGTACGGGGTGCAGTTGAACGACCAGGTCTCCTTCGCCCGGAACGTCGCGTCCAGCACATGCTTGCCGGCCAGCTTGCCGGGACCGAACTCGAAGTACATCCGGTCCGTGTAGCCGGAACCGCAGGCGTAACCGTCCGCGACACCACACCGGCCGACGCCCTTGGGCTCGGTGAACTTCCAGAACTTGTCCCCGTCCGACGACAGCTTCGTCCACTCGGAGACACCCAGCCCCACGGGCGGGTCGATGAAGACCGGGTACACCGTCTCCTGGCCGCGGAGCAGTTCCAGGTCCGGCTTCACCGAGACGGTGCCGTCCCCCACCGTCACCGGCAACTCCGCCGAGGCGTCCCCCTCACCGGGGTGGGAGAGATCCTCGACAGCGGCCTCGGCCTCGGCCTCCGAGGCAGCGCTCTTGGACAGGAGTTGGGTCTGCGGCCCGGCGGCCGCATCGTCTCCCGCCGAGTCCCACATCTGTCCCGCAGGCCCCCGGAACACCGCATTCCCGTCGGCGTCCACAGCCCGCAACCCGCCGCCTTCACCAGGCACGACACTCAGGCCGGCCCCTGTGGCCGTAAGGCTGATGTGCTCCAACTCAGCGCTGTCAGCGGCTTCGGCGGACCTCACCACGAGCACCTCGCGGTAGCCCTCGGCGGTCGCCGTCATCTGCAGGTCCACCCCGTCGACCGGCACGTTCGCGTACGTTGCCGTGGCACCGTCCAGCGTCGGCGTAGGCAGGGAGGTGGGCCAGCCCATCCTCAGCTCCTGGCCGTCACGCCCGAGGCGCAGCAGCCCTGATCCGTCACCGCCGCCCGAGAAGGCCATGTCCACCACGGCGGCTTTCGGTCCAACCGTCCCGTCGGAACGTTTTTCCAGAGTGACATCAACGTCCTGCCACGTGCCGTCCTCGGCCCGTGCGCGCTGCGGTTGTGTCGACTGAGTGAGAGTGAAGGTGCCGTCGGGGTTCGCCACGGTCGTCGTGTACTCGGTCCGCTCGGACGGCACTTCGACGGATTCGCCGGTCGCCACCGCGCGCTCCGAGGCCGACTGTTCGGTCAGCGCCACAGTCGGAGCGGCGGCCACCGCCTCACCAACGCTCGCGAGCGACACGACAGGCAACAGCGACAGCAGCGTCGCCGCAGCCGAGATCCCACCGACTGCACGATGCGAACGACCTCTTCGCATCTGAACATGGCGATGCCCCCGCCTCAACCCCACGAACCCACCCCGTAGTCACAGAACCTTCATAGATCCCGCGATCTAACGCGGCCTCAGTTCCCGACGTCAACGTGATCTGCATCACAAATTTGACTGTCGGATCACCTCTGAGCTGGGACGACAGCGGGCGATTACCGACCAGTCGGGCGAACCTTCGAACGCCACACATCTTCGCTCTCCGCACGCGAATGAAGGTCAAACGCACAGAACACGCCACTCTTCAACGACCGCTCGAGCAAACACCCCTACTGCCACAGCAGGGCCGCTCCGCCTCGATGAGCTCCTTAACCTTCAACTACCGCTCACGACAGACTGGCAACACGGCACAGCAGAAACAGGCCAAGCGTCAACTCAAATGCCGTAGCGCATTGTTACGGGTGGCGATGGTCAACTCACCCTTGCGTCGAATGCCATCGGGTGCAGATCTTGCGACAGTGCCTGGCTGGGTGAAGCAGGGCCACAACGGTGCCGCGCGAGAGGTAAAGCGACCTGCGACCGGGCCGCTTCACACCGGCGCCGAGGACTCCACGGCAAGTGTCTCCACTGTTCAGACTGCACAAGAGACGGGGCATCTGAGACAGCACCTGCAGGGCCGAGAGCGGATGCTCCCTGCACGCGCGCTGCACAAATGGCCACCGGATGGCCACCGGCGATCACTCCGAAATTCGATGCAGAAGCCCTCGGGACCATGAAGTCGCAGGTCACAGCGGCGCGCCGAAAACCGGACACAAGCTGTGAACCGGCGACCTACGCATTTCGATGCGCAGACCAGCAGTGCCCGATTCGCCGGATATCCAAGGTCAAGGAAAACAGAAAACCCCAGGTCAAATGCTCGACCTGGGGTTCACCATAGAGCCGCCTTCGGGATTCGAACCCGAGACCTACGCATTACGAGGGCTGGTGGGGGTGTGCTGACTGGTTCCGGACGCTGGCGCGCTGTCCGAAAATACCCGGTCAGAGCACGTTCACTGCGATCACCATGCCTGTCCATGACGGCTTCTGCCGCGCAGTCCGCTCACGCATCGCGCACGCAGGACACGCGACTGACCTGACTCCAATGGCAGCAACGCGGGACCGGCGCTGACCGCCGAGTTGCAAGCGGGCCGGACAGGCGGCCGTAGTGGGTGGCTCCTCACTGGCCGGTGACAGCTGTGTCCACCAGGACGACGTGCGGCTACTTCGCTGGCCGGGCCGGGTCCAGGAGGCTGCTTTACCGCGGGGGTTCTTGCCACGGGCTTGCTTCTCCAGGCCCTGGAGCTCACCGGCGTTCTCGCCGGTGCCGGCCTTCCCTTCGTCGTAGGGCATCGCGTGCCAGGTGGCGCCCCACTTCCCGTCATCACCCTCACCAGCAGGACGATGTACTCGTGGCCCTCCTAATGGCGGGGCTCGCCCCTCCAGGCGAACTCCCGCTTGCTGCCGCCCTCCCACCATAGCCGAGGAGCTCGGCCTGGTGGGTCTCCGGCGTGGACTCGGCCCCGAGCGTGGACCACAGCACCTGATCGACCTTTATCGTCGGTGCAGGAGTACGACGGAGATCGAGATCGACCTGTTCTCCCGTCGCCTGCTCGGCTACGCGACGGGAGAGCGGCACGACGCCGGCATGGTCGTGACCGCCCTACACATGGCCACGGCCACCCATGGTGGGGACATGCTGGGCGTTGCTTTCCACACAAACCGCGGCAGCGAGTATGCCTCGGAAGTCCTCCAGCGCCTGCCGCAAGCTCAGCGTTTTCCATTCCCAGGGGCGGAATCGAATCTTTTTTCGACAGCGCCGTCACCGAGGCGTTCAACAGCGTCCTCAAAGTCGAGTACGCCGGAGCAGACTCCTCAAGCGCCAGGGTGTCATCCAATACGCCATCATCCCCACAGCCAGCAGCCCCAGACTGATCCCGAGACCCAGCGGCTGTTCCACCACGGGTGAGCGAGTGAAGTCCCACCACGGGTAGCCGCCCGATCCGTCCTGGACGCTCCAGTAGCCGACGAGCAGGAGAACCAGTGCGGGCAGGATCCACCCCTGCCGCCAGCCGAGCAGGCGCCCACTGAGCAGCCCCAACCCGGTCCATCCCGGGAGAGCGCCGGCCATGACCTCCAGCACCCGGCCCTCCACGAACGCGGCGCAGACGCCCAGGAAGACGCCCAGGCTCGCGACCCACAGCGCCGTCAGCCGCAACGCCCTCCCACGGTGAAAGCGGGTGGTGCCGACCGCCTCCAGCCCCGCCATACGGCTGTGCAGGGACAGTACCGGCAGGACTCCCGCGAACATGGCGAGCATCCGCCAACTCGGAGTACCTGCGGACTGCGCACCCGACACAGTGGGCAGGGGCGCCAGCCTGTCCCCCAGCCAGGCCACGGCCAGTCCGCTGAGCAGGACCAGGAGCAGGACGCTCCCCGGCCGCCGCACGCCGCACGGCGGGTAGAAGCGCCGGCCCGAACCGGGCCGCCAGGTAGGCGGCAGCGCGTCGCCGCGCGTGCCGGCACGGCTGTCAGTCACAGTATTTCTCCAGGACGCGCCGCACCGTCGCCGTGACCCACTCGCTCTGCTCCGCCTCAGGCCGGTCGGCCATCTCTTTGCCGGTTTCCACCGCTTTCGCCATGGAATCCGTCATTCCCTCTTCCCTGTACGCCGGCTCGCCGCCACCTGCCAGCCGCTTCTCTAGCCACCGCTCCAGAGCGAGGACCGACTGGTCGTCGGCCTTCAGTTGCGCCTCGAAGCCCTTGAAGTCGTCGTCCCGGCAGGCGGCGAACGTCTCCGCGCTGATCGCCATGGTCAAACCGTCGGCCATCGCCCATACGGAACCGCTGTCCATATCGAAGTCACCGCCCCACCTGCGGTCCTCGGTGTAGACAAGGCCGAGGGAATACACCGCTTCAGGCTTGGCCAGCACCGGCGGCAGGTGCTCGGCCCGGGCCAGCACGTCCTGGGCCATCGGCTTGTACTTCGCTTCCTCGGGCCACAGGCAGATTTCGGTAGGGCCCTTGACGCAGGTCTTCGATCCGGAGCCGTGCCGCTCGTCGATGACCGGGGTGCCGGCGGCTGCCGCAGTCGCGGCGACGGCCAGGACGACAGCAACTCCTGGCAGCGGGCTGACTCGCGTGATCCTCGGGCCGTACGGCAGCCAGAGGCAGGCGACGAGCAGCAGCAGTGCAACCGCCGCGCGCATGCTTATCTCCAACAGGTCGGGCTGCAGCCGGGCCGGGCCGTTCACCACGGAAAGGTCGTTGTCGAAGGCCATGACAACGAGCAGCCAGCCGAGCGCACCGGCCGCCGGGCCCCAGCGGCTGGACAGCAGCCGCCCGATGATCCAGCCCAACCCCGTGGCCGTCAGCAGGCTCGCGACACCTAGCAGGAGGTATCCCAGGTACTGGTTGAAGCCGGGCGGCCATGAGGGCGCGGTGACCGCAAAACAGACTGCCTGCCCCACCAGGTACGGGACGAGGAAGACAGACAGGACCACGGCAATGCGTGGCAGTTCAGCCTGCGGTCCGGGCCGGGGCATCGCGCCCAGAGTCTCCGCCATCTCGGACGGACGGCGCAGGGAGGAGGTCCACGCGGCCGCAGCCGCGGCGAAGACGCCCAGGAAGAGGGTGGGCACCTGCCCCGCGGCGCCGGTGTCCCCCCACAGGCCGTGCCAATAGCCGTCGCGGGCGAGGATGAGGGTGAGATCGAGCGCGACCAGGGGGACGAGCAGCCACCGCAGCGGGGAGGCACGCAGCGCCAGAAGAAAGGAGCTCACAGTTCCCGCTCTCCTTCCGGCAGGAGTTCCATATAGGCACGCTCCAGCGGGGTGTGTCCCGCGGCACCGTCACCAGCCCGGTCCGCCATCTCGGCCACCTTGCCGTTGAAGAGGACCCGCCCACTGTGCAGGACGACGACGTGGTCGCATGCGGCGGCCACATCGTCGATCAGGTGCGTGCTCAGCAGGACGGTGGTATCGGTAAGGCCGGCGAGGATCCGGCGGAACTGCAGGCGCTGGCGCGGGTCCAGGCCCACAGTGGGCTCGTCCAGGATCACCAGGCCCGGGTCACCGACGATGGCCCACGCGATCCCAGCACGCTGTCGCATGCCACCGGAGAGCCGGGACATCCGCTCGTGCTTCCGGTTCTCCAGGTCAACCTGGCTCAGTGCCCGCTCCACGGCACGGACCCGGTGTTCGCCAGGCACCTCGCGCATCCACGCGCCGTACTCGACGAAGTCACGTACCCGCATGCCTGGATCCCATCCGAACCGCTGAGGAAGATAACCGATCCGACGGCGGATATGCCGCGCAGCCTTCTCGCCGTCGATGGTCACCCCGTCGAGAGCGATACGGCCACGCAGCGGTGGCTGCACCGTGGCCAGGGTCCGCATCAAGGTCGACTTGCCTGCGCCGTTGGGTCCAAGGAGCCCCGTCACGCCGGGGCGGAGTTCGAGGTCGAGGTCCTCGAGGACCACACGCCCTGGGTATCCCTGACGGAGGCCGGATATGTGAACGTGCATACGAGCACCTCGCCGTGGTGAGTAAGCTGGAAACGCGGCCCGTCTGCCCGCAATTGGAGTGCGGGCAGACGGGCCGCAGCTTTTCTGTTTCAGGCCGCCTGCGGCGGTGCGACGCTTACTGGTAGAACCAGGTTTGCACGCCCGTCACAGACCAGTCGCAGTCGTGGCCGTCGTACGTCGCGGTGCTGCCTCTTGCCCGCCACTGGTCCATCCAGTTGTCGGGCTCGAGGGTGCAGATGGCCTTGGACTCGTAGGTGCCGGCGTAGGCCGCACCGGGGCTGCTGCACTTCTGGTCCCAGTCGGTGTTGTACCAACGGCCAAAGCAGTTGTGCACCTTGTTACCGTCACCGGCGGCCGAAGCCTGAGGCGAGACCATGACCGCTGCCCCGCCCACTACCAGCAGTGCGGCGAGGGTGGACGCCGTCCGCTCGCGGAAGGTGGAATTCATCCGCATGAAGAAGTCCTTTCTCCTATTGATCCGAAACTCAAAGGGTTCTATTCGAGGATGTAGCGGACGTGCGGGCCGCCGAAGTAGCCGCGGACGATGTGTGGCTGGCGTTGGCGTCGGTGGAAGAATCGGCGGGTCTCGGCGGCGAGTTGGGCCTGGTCGCGGGCCCGGCTGTGCATCGGCAGGCTCCTTTTGAGGTCGGCGTTGACCAGCTCGTCGGGGTTCAGCTCCGGCGAGTACGAGGGCAGGAAGTGCAGCTCGATGCGGTCCGGGTGGTCGGCGAGCCAGGTGCGGACCTTGCGGGAGCGGTGGGCGGAGTGGCCGTCCACGACGAGGTGGACC
>NZ_JARGEE010000135.1:0-21081 GCF_033794485.1 Streptomyces sp. MB09-02B | reverse complement strand
CCCGTGTCTTGTTCTTTCAATCTGGTCTCTCCTCACGACCTGGTCCCCTGCTTTTTTTTTTTTTCCAGGCAAAGGAGGGCAAAGAGGTTTCTCCCCGTCTCGTGGGGTCGGGGATGTGTATTAGAGGCAGCCCAGACACCCCAGAGAGGTCCTCGTGAGCGACTCTTGCCCCACCCTCGTCCTGACCGGCGGTCAGGTCATCACCGTCGACGCCGGTTTCTCGGTCGCCGAGGGTGTGGCCGTACACGGCCGGGAGATCGTCGCGGTCGGCACGGACGCCGAGATGCGTGCCCTGGCCGGGCCGACGACACGGATCGTCGACCTCGCCGGGCGGACCGTGCTGCCGGGCATCAACGACTCGCATCTGCACGGCGCCGCGTACGGGCTGTCCAGGCCGCCGTTCGCCCTGTACGTCGGCCACCCGGCGGTGGGGTCGATCGCCGACATCGCGGGGGTGGTGGGCGCGGCGGCGCGGGCCGCCGCGCCCGGCGAGTGGCTCGTCGGCCTGGGCTGGGACCCCGGCTACCTCGCCGAGTGCCTCGCCGAGCCCGGCCGTCTCCCGCACCGGTGGGACCTGGACGCGGTGGCGCCCGGCCACCCCGTCTGTCTGACCGACTTCTCCCAGCACATGGTGTGGGCGAACAGCGAGGCCCTGCGTCGTTGCGGGATCGACGCGGACACCGTGGCGCCCGACGGCGGTGTCATCGACCGCGACCCCGACGGCCGGCCCACCGGCATCCTGCGCGAGGCGGCCGGCGCCCTCCTCCAGGCGGCCCTGCCCTCCCCCACGGTCGCCCAGCGCCGCCAGGCCATCCGGGGCGTCGTCGCCGAACTGCACACGCGCGGCATCACCAGCTACACCGAGCCGGGTCTCGGCCCTGGCGGCGCCGAGACCCTCTTCGGCGGGCTGAGCACCGACAACTGGACGGCGTACGCGGACCTGGCGGCCGCCGGTTCGCTGCACGCCCGGGTCAGCGTCCTGCTGCTGCCCGCGCCCATGGGCGGCTCCGCCGACGACGTCCGCAAGGGTCTGGCCGAGCTCCACCGTCCGGAGTCCGCGGACCCCCGGCTGCTGAACGCCATCGGGGTGAAGATCTTCGCCGACGGGGTGCCGCCGAACCGCACGGCCTGGATGAGCGAGCCCTACGTCGACGGCGGTCACGGCTCGCTGTGTGTGCACGGGCGCACGCCGGAACTGCAGGTCGACGAGTTGTTCGACATGATCCGGATCGCGCACGAGGCCGGTTACCAGCTGGGGGTCCACGTCACCGGCGACCGGGCCATCGATCTCGTGGTGGACGCGTTCACGGCGGCGCAGGCGGCCGTACCGCGCGACGACGCCCGGCACTACGTCATCCACGGCGACTTCATCGGTGCGGACAGTCTCGCCCGGCTGGCCGCGCACGGCTACGGCGTCAACATGAACCCCGCCATCAAGTGGACGGTCTCCGACCTGATGGCGGAGGTCGTGGGCTCGGAGCGGTCGGCGTACCAGTGGCCCGCGCGCTCGGCCTTCGACGCGGGGGTGGCGGTGTGCGCCAGCTCGGACGCGCCGATCACGGAGCCCGACTGGCGGCAGGGGGTAGCCGGGATGCTGCTGCGCGAGTCGAAGGCCAGCGGCCGGGTCAGCGGTCCCGAACAGCGGGTGGAACTCGCCGAGGCGCTGCGGGCGTACACCGTCAACCCGGCGCGGCAGGACTTCGCCGAGGAGTGGAAGGGGTCCGTGGAGGTGGGCAAGGTGGCCGACCTGTGCGTGCTGGACCGACCGCTGCTCGGCCTCGACCCGCATGAGATCACCGCGGTCGAGGTCGACATGACGGTGTTCGACGGCGGGGTCGTGTTCGAGCGCTGAGCCGAGGGGCTGCGAGGCGAAGGCCGGTGCCGCAGCGCGGCGCCGGCCTCGTCGTGTCCGCTGTCCCGAGGGCGGCGTGCCGGCTCGGACGTCAGCTCGTCAGCGCCTCCACCCTCCGCATGACCTCCGCGCAGAAGGCGCCGACCCCGTCGGGGTCGTCGATGAACTGGTTGGGCTTGACGCAGAAGGTCGTGAAGCCCTGCTCCAGCTGCTCGGGGATCGAGGCGAGGGCCGCCCCGAGGTCCGCCGGGGAGTGGTCGTCGGGGAAGACCGCCTGGGTGCCGCCGATCATCTCCAGTTCGGCTGCGTCCCGTCCGGCGGCGGTCATGGCCTCGTCGAGCGCCTTGAGGTCGTCCGGGGTGGGGCGCCCGAGGGGGTGGAAGCCGTGGCCGTGGCGGACGAGCCGGCGCAGGACGGGGCCGTGCAGGCGCTGCCCGCCGAACCACAGCCTCGGCCCCTGGGGGCGGTACGCCTTGGGCTCGAAGTAGACGTCCCGGAACGGGTAGTGCTCGCTGTCGTGGGAGATCGGGGACGGCCCCCAGGCCTTGGCCCAGACCTCCAGGTGTTCGTCGAGCAACCGGCCCCGACTGCCGAAGGGCACGCCGAGCGCGTCGTACTCGTCCCTGCTCCAGCTGACCGTGGGCTGCACCAGCAGGCGTCCCTCGCTGAGCAGGTCGAGGGTGCCGAGTTCCCTGGCCATCAGCAGGGGGTGGCGCAGCGGGGCGAGGACGGCCGCGGCGGCCAGGCGCAGGCGTTCGGTGACGGAGGCGATGGAGGCGAGCAGGAGCAGGGAGTTGGGCCAGGGGGTGTACGGGTCCTGGTTGCCGGGGAGGGCGTAGTCGCGGGGGTTGCCCATGATGCCGTCGGCGGCGGCGTCGGGGCCGAGCACGATGTGTTCGCTGACCATGACGGAGTCGAACCCGGCGTCCTCGGCCTCGCGTGCCCACCGTACGGCGGTGGGCAGGTCGGCCCGGCCGCCGGTGAGGGTCCAGTTCTCGCTGAGGACCAGCAGCATGCGGGGGGTGGTGCTCATGGCGGATTCCCTCTCCTCCGTACAATTTGATGCCGAATGACCGAACACTGAATGACCCAACGACCCACGACCCAACAGCCCAACGATCGAACGATCGAATGTCCGCACGAACGACGGACCGGGGACCGGGGTGGCCGCACTGGGCCCCCACGACGCCCGGCCGTGAGACCGAAGGAGCACCCTTGCCCGGCCAGCGATCCATCACCGAAGCCGAGAAGCTCGCCGCGGCGAAGCTGGGGGACTTCTCGATCCGCCGGGACCAGATGGCGGCGGTGGCGAACATCTACCGGGCCGCCTCGGCGGTGCGGCAGCACCTGGAGAACTCCGTGCTGCGCGGTTCCGACCTGACGTGGACGGCCTTCGTGGTGCTCTGGGTCGTGTGGGTGTGGGGCGAGTCCGAGACCCGGCACGTGGCCGAGGAGGCGGGCATCTCCAAGGGCACGCTCACGGGTGTGGCCCGGACGCTGGAGTCGCGTGGGCTGGTGCGGCGGGCGGACCACCCGACGGACGGGCGGCTGGTGCTGCTGGCCCTCACCGACGAGGGCGAGGAGCTGATGCGGCGGGTGTTCCCGGCCTTCAACGAGGAGGAGGCCTTCGTCACCGGGCAGCTCAGCGACGCGGAGTGCCGGAGCCTCGCGGAGGGGCTGCGCAGTGTCGTGCTCCAGGTCGAGGAGCACGGCGAGGAGCGCCGCCGCACCCTGCTGAACGGCGCCGAGCCCGCGCCCCGGCGCAGCGGCCGCCGCCCGAAGGCATGACGGCTCGGCGACCTCGACCGACGCACCAGTCCGTCCACCCCCACACCCTCCGTATCGTTTGGATTCAAACAAGGTAGGCGGGTGTCGAATCCATGGTCAAGAGCCGCCGGCGAATCGGCCGCGCGTGCGGGCTGCTCCTGTTCCTAATTCGCTTGCGGGGGTGGAGCGCCGAATCCCAGGATCGGCGCATGCACCTTCATCACGCCTCCCTGACGCCGTCCCTCGCCACCGCCTCGCCGGTGCGGGGGCAGCAGCAGTCGGGCCGATCGTGGGAGCCGACACCGCCCCGGCCGTGACGGCCGCGCTCGTCGCGGGGCTCCTCGCCGGCTATGGCATCGCCATCCCCGTCGGAGCGGTCGCGACCTACCTCGTCTCTCTCACCGCCCGTACGTCCCTGCGGACCGGAGCGTGCGCCGCGCTCGGCGTCGCGACGGCCGACGGACTGTACGCCCTGCTCGCCGCCCTCGGCGGTACGGCGCTCGCGAACGCCCTGCAACCGGTGCTGACGCCGCTGCGCTGGGCCTCCGCCCTGGTGCTCCTGGCGCTGGCGGCACGCGGCGCGGTCGGGGCCGTACGCCAGTACCGTGCCCGGCGCCTGCCCACCCGCGCGCAGCGGGATCCCGTAGGCCCGGCCCGCGCCTACGTCACCCTCCTGGGGATCACCCTGCTGAACCCCACGACGGTGGTCTACTTCGCCGCGCTCGTGCTCGGCAGCCGCGCCACCGAGGCCGTGAGCGCCCTGGAGCAGGCGGTGTTCGTCCTCGCCGCGTTCCTCGCCTCGGTGAGCTGGCAGTTGCTGCTCGCGGGCGGTGGCGCCCTGCTGGGCCGTGCGCTGACCGGACACCGGGGGCGGTTGGTCACCGGCCTCGTGTCGAGTGCGGTGATCGCGGGACTGGCGGTGCTGATGCCGTAGCCGTCGCGGGAGGCGGGACGCACCCGTGCAAGTCCCGTGCGGGTGTGGCCCGATGCGGATGATTCGGCGCGGGGCCGGTGTTGAATGCGGGGAAGAAGTCCGTACGCGACAGCAAGGACGGTTGCCATGCCTCTTGAGGGCGAGTACGTGCCCAGCCCCACCCAGTGGGTGCGCGAGCAGGTCGAGTTGTACGAGAGCTCGGGCGGCACGCAGGGGACGACGCTGCTGGACACCGGTCTGCCGGTCATCGTGCTGACGACGCGTGGCGCGAAGAGCGGGAAGATCCGCAAGACCCCGCTGATGCGGGTGGAGCACGAGGGGCGGTACGCGGTCGTGGCCTCGCAGGGCGGCGCGCCCAAGCACCCGGTCTGGTACCACAACATCAAGTCCGACCCGCTGGTCGAGCTCCAGGACGGGCCGACCCGGCAGGACCTGACCGCGCGTGAGGTCACCGGGGACGAGAAGGCCGAGTGGTGGGACCGGGCGGTCGCCGCGTATCCGCCCTACGAGGACTACCAGAAGAAGACGGACCGGGAGATTCCCGTCTTCGTGCTGGAGCCGGTGGCCGGGTGACTGTTTCCCGGTCGGTGCGGGGGTGAGCGGGCGACGCGTCGTCGGGTGCAGGTCCGGCGGGGGCTGGTCGCACAGTTCCCCGCGCCCCTGAGGAAGCGGGGCACGCCCCCTGCTTTTCTCGGCCCGCCCGACCGGCCCCGCACCCGGCAGAAAATCTTCGCTTCGTCGCGCATGTTCCCCGAAGGACCGGGCACCCGAGTCTCAGGCCCCGCCGCGTTCCCCCGTCGCGGCGGGGCTTTCTCCAGCCCGCTCCCCCGGTCCCGTCTTCTCCGTCACGTCGAGGAAGATCTGGTCGGCCTCGGGGACGACATGGGCGATGGACCTCTTGATGCGGACGGCGACCAGTTCGACCTCCTCGCTGTCGAGGCCGGGGACGAGGTCGACGCGAGCGGCCACCAAGGTCGAGTCCAGGCCGAGTTGCATGGTGAGCAGGGCCTCGACGGTGTCGATCTCGGGCTGTGCCTCCAGCAGGGAGCGGATCTTCCGGCTGGGTTCGGCGTCGGCGGCGACCCCGATGAGCTGTTCCCGGGCGTCCCGGCCGAGCCAGTAGGCGACGTACACGAGCAGCGCCCCGATCGCGAAGGAGGCGGACGCCTCCCAGACGACCTCGCCGGTCACCATGTGCAGGGCCATCCCGGCGATCGCGAGGGTCACCCCGAGGACCGCCGTGCCGTCCTCGGCGACGACCGTGCGCAGCGCCGGGTCCCGCAGACCCTCGACGCCGCCCTGCCGCCGCACCTGGTGCAGGGCGCGCAGCAGTGAGGCGCCCTCGGAGAGCAGGGCGACGCCCAGCACGGCGATACCGGCGACGTAGCCGCCGTAGGAGTCCGTGCTCTCGGCCGTCAGGGCGTGGACGGCCTGGTAGAAGGAGAAGCAGCCGCCCATCACGAAGATGCCGACGGCGGCCAGCAGGGACCAGAAGAAGCGCTCCTTGCCGTAGCCGAAGGGGTGCCGGGCGTCGGCGGGGCGTCGGCTGCGGCGCAGCGCGGCGAGGAGGAAGACCTCGTTCAGGCTGTCGGCGACCGAGTGCGCGGCCTCCGACATGAGGGCGGGCGAGCCTGCGAGGAGTCCGCCGACGGTCTTGGCCACGGCGATCAGGAGGTTGGCGCCGAGGGCGACGAGGACCGTGATCCTGGTCCTGCGGTCGGCCCGTGCCCCGCCCTGTTCCCGGGTCCCCGGTCCTTCGAGAACCGCCCCGCCCCGCTCGTCCTTCGTCTCGGTGTCTGCTGGTGTCCGGGTCACGTTCGCCGCTTGCCCCGACCGGTCGCGCTCACACCGTGGGGGTCGCGGAAATCGGGGAACCCGCCTCGGGGCAGACGTTTCCGGACCGGCCGGGAGGACGGACGGCATGAGTGTCGGTGAGGGCAACGAGCAGTACGGGCGGAAGGCGTTCAAGCGGTCCAGGAGCCACTTCGCGGACAGGATCACGGCCGACGGCCGCGACGGCTGGCCGGTGGAGGCGGGCCGCTACCGGCTGGTGGTCAGCCGGGCCTGTCCCTGGGCGAGCCGGGCGGTGATCTCGCGGCGGCTGCTGGGTCTGGAGGACGCCCTGTCGATGGCCGTCGCCGACCCGATCCAGGACGACCGCAGCTGGCGGTTCACGCTGGACCCGGACGGCCGCGACCCGGTGCTCGGCATCCGCTTCCTGAAGGAGGCGTACGACGCGCGGGAGAGCGACTACCCGGGCGGGGTCAGCGTTCCGGCGGTCGTGGACGTGCCGAGCGGTGAACTGGTCACCAACGACTACCAGCGGATCACCCTCGACCTCGCCACCGAGTGGAGCGGCCTGCACCGCGAGGGCGCGCCCGACCTGTATCCCGAGGCCCTGCGCGACGAGATCGACACGGTGACGGCCGAGGTCTACGAGGACGTCAACAACGGCGTGTACCGGGCGGGCTTCGCCACCGGGCAGGAGGAGTACGAGGAGGCGTGCGCCGGGGTGTTCCGGCGGCTGGAGGCGCTGTCGGAGCGGCTGGCGCGGCAGCGCTATCTCGTCGGCGGGACGATCACGGAGGCGGACATCCGGCTCTTCACCACGCTGGTGCGTTTCGACCCCGTCTACCACGGTCACTTCAAGTGCAACCGCTGGAAGCTGGCGGAGGACCCGGTGCTGTGGGCGTACGCCCGTGATCTCTTCCAGACCCCCGGATTCGGCGACACCGTCGACTTCGACCACATCAAGCGGCACTACTACCAGGTGCACACGGGCATCAACCCGACCGCCGTGGTACCGCTGGGGCCCGATCTGGCGGGCTGGCTCGCCCCCCACGGGCGTGCCGATCTGGGCGGCAGCCCCTTCGGCGACGGCACGCCCCCGGGGCCGGTGCCCGCCGCCGAGGTCGTGGCACCGCAGGGTCGTCCCTGACCGGACGGCATCGCCGCAGGACCATCCGCACGCGTAGGAGGAGGACCAGATGTCCAAGAAGAAGAAGCTCCCCGTCGCCTACAAGCCGCTCGGCTTCGCGATGGGCTGGGTGAGCGGCGCGGTCGCCTCGGCCGCGTTCCGCAAGACCTGGAAGCTGATCCGGCACGAGGACGACGCGCCCGACGCGCTGGACCGGGACCGGGGCTGGGGCGAGATCCTGCTGGCGGCGGCCGTCCAGGGCGCGATCTTCGCGGTCGTGCGCAGCGCGGTGGACCGCACGGGCGCCAAGGCCATCGAGCGCTCCACCGGGGTGTGGCCGGCCGACGAGAAGGGGGGCCGGGACTGACGGTCGAGGGCCGGTCGGGTGGCTCCCCCCGGGGCCACCCGACCGCTTCCTGCGGGGCACCCGACCCACTTTCCCTGGGGCCGCCCGACCCACTTCGCCCTGGGGCCGCCCGACCTTGCTCGGCGAGCCGCGCGCTCCCTGGGCCCTAGCCCTGTTTGGGGGCCGTCGGGTGTTCGCGGCGCAGGGTGAAGGAGTGGCCGGCCGGGTCGGAGTAGCCGCGCTCCTCGAAGGGTCCGCTCGCCTCCTTGGTGTCGACCGGACGCCCGCCCAGGGAGACGATCAGCCGCTCGGCCTCGTCCAGGTCCTCGACGTAGAAGTCCAGATGGGCCTGGAGGGAGTTCTCGGGGCGGGGCCAGCTGGGCGGAGTGGCGTTGACGTCCCGGCGGAACGCCATCCGGGCGCCGCAGGCACCCTCGATCTCGACGCGGTTGGCGGTCGCGTCCGTCTCCCGCGCGTCCAACAGCCCCTTGTAGAACACCGCGAGCTTCTCCGGCTCGGCGCAGTCCAGTACCACCAGGCCCGCCTGTACCAGTGCCATGTCTCCTCCGTACGGGATCCCGGGCGCGGGGGACGGTCCGCCGCCGCCCATACGCTCCCCGGGTACCCGCCGGCTACAGGTTCAGCCTCAGTGTGAGCGCCTGGGGACGGAACTCCTCCCGCTCGTAGAACCGGATGGCGTCGGCGTTGCCGGCGGAGGCGGTCACCTCCGCGTGCGTCGCGCCCCGATCCCGCGCCCACGCCAGGAAGGTGTCGACCAAGCGGGCGCCGACCCGGGCCCGCCGGTGCTCGGGCCGTACGTACAGCGCCATGAGGGTCGCCGAGCCGACGGGCCGCATGGCGGTGGGACCGGACACCGCTCCCGACAGATGACCGACCACCTCGCCGTCGCGCACGGCGGCCAGCAGCAGCCTGCCGGGATCGCCGAGGGCGGCCGTGAAGGCCTCGGCGCCGTGCAGGCGCGGCCAGTCCACGTTCAGGCTCGGGTCCCGCTCCCCGCCGTCCTCGGCGAACAGCAGGGAGCTGGAGACGACGATCCCCGGTACGTCCTCGGCGAGGGCCCGCCGCACGATCACCTCTTGGTCACTCATGGACCGGAACCTAGCGGCCGGCTCTGACAATCCACCGAACGCCGGTCCACGCTCACCCCGACTGGACTTCTTGGACAGGCGTCCAGCTATAGTGGACACCTGTCCAAGAAGTTCGGGAAGCATCGAGTGAACGACGGAGTCTGTTGACCATGGAGATCCTGGCGAACGTGCTGGTCGCGCTGGTGGCCGTGCTGCACGCGTACATCCTGGTGATGGAGATGTTCCTGTGGCAGAAGAAGCCGGGGATGTCCTTCCACGGCATGGACGCCGAGATGGCGCGGCGGACGGCCTCGCTCGCCGCCAACCAGGGCCTCTACAACGGCTTCCTCGCCGCCGGTCTGGTCTGGGGCCTGATCGCCGACGACCCGACCGGCTACCGGGCGCAGATCTTCTTCCTGTCCTGTGTGATCGTCGCGGGCGTGTACGGCGCCGCCACCGCCAACCGCCGCATCCTCGTCGCCCAGGCCCTGCCCGGCGCGCTCGCCCTGGCCGCCGTCCTCGTCGCCGGATGACCCCCGGGGAGCCCGGGTCCGCGCGGGAGCCACGGCCCGCACAGGAACCCCGGGCCACGGAGGACCCCCGGGCCTCCCGCACCCAGGCCAGGCTGCGGGAGGCCCTCCTCGACGAGTGCGCCCGGCACCCCCTGCACGAGGTCAGCGTGGCCGCGCTGGTCCGCCGGGCGGGGGTCGGCCGGGCCACGTTCTACGTGCACTACCCGGACCTGGAGGCGCTGGCCGTCGACGCCTGCGCCGATGTCGTACGGGAGGCGGTGGAGGCGCTGCACGCCTGGCGGGGGCGCCCCGACCCGGTGCGGGCACCGGACGCCCTGCCGGAGTTCTTCGCCGGTCTCGCCCCGCACGCCGCCCTGTACCGCGCGCTGCTCTCGCCCGGCGGCGGCGGACCGCTCGGCCGGGTGCTGCACCGGGACCTGCGCGCCTACAGCCTGCGCGAACGCGAGCTCGCGGGGGCCGCGGACGCGCCGCTGGTGGCCTCCGCCGTGGCGGCCACCTTCGCGGGCGTCCTCGCCGACTGGCTGCACGGCCTGTTGGACGGCACCCCGCGGGAGATCGCCGACCAGGCGTGGCAGCTGCTGGTCGCCCTGCACCGCAGCCGCTGAACAGCCCTGTGGGTGACCTGGTGTACAGGTCACCCACAGGGCCGGGGACACGTGGGGAGTGACGTGCCCCGGCGGGAGATGGCTTCTTGGGCGTCGGGGGCGCGGACGGCTCCCGGGCTTCGAGGGCGGCCGGGGGACTCAGAAGGTGAGCACCGGCTTGATGCTCTTGCCGCCACTCATGTCGGCGACCGCCTGGTCGATGTCCTCGAACTTGTAGCGGCTGATCAGCCGGTCGAGCGGGAGCTTGCCCTCCTTGACGAGCTGGACGAGGACCGGGATGGCGGTCTGGATCTCGTTGTCGCCGAGGGTGAGGCCGACGACGCGCTTGCCGCCGAGCATGCCGTTGACGTCGAGGGAGACCTCGGTGCCGAACGGCGGGGCGCCCACGATGACGAGGGTGCCGCGCGCGGCGAGGGCGTCGACACCCTTGCGGAGCACGAAGACGCTGCCGGTGGTCTCGACGACGCCGTCGGCGCCTCGGCCGCCGGTGATCTCCATGATCGCCTCGGTGAGGTCGGCGACCTCACTCGCGTTCACCGTGTGGGTGGCGCCCAGTTCCTTCGCCAGTTCCAGGCGTTCGCCGACCTTGTCCACGGCGACGACCGTGGTCGCGGGGGTCAGGTTGGCCGCCATCACGGCGGACAGGCCGACGGCTCCGGCGCCGAGGACCACGACGGTGCTGCCCGGCCGGGGCTCCAGCACGTTCCAGACGGCGCCGACGCCGGTCTGGACGCCGCAGCCGAGCGGGGCGATGGAGTCGAGCGGCACGTCCGGGTCGACCTTGACGAGGCCGCGCTCGTCGACCAGGGCGCGCTCGGCGAAGGAGGACTGGCCGAAGAAGTGGCCGCCGAGGTCCTGGCCGTCACGGCTGATGGTGCTGGTGCCGTCGGCGCGTCGGCCGCCGAGCAGGTTCAGCGGGAGCCAGGTGGCGCAGTACGCCGGGTGGCCGTCGCGGCAGTTCTGGCAGCCGCCGCAGGAGGTGAAGGACAGCACGACATGGTCGCCCGGCGCGACGGTGGTGACGCCCGGGCCCACGGCCTCGACGACACCGGCGCCCTCGTGGCCCAGCACGCCGGGCAGCGGGAAGGGCAGCCCGCCGCTCGCGACCCCGAGGTCGGTGTGGCAGAGCCCGGCGGCGACCATGCGGACCAGGACCTCGCCCTGCGCGGGCTGGTCGAGGACGACCTCGGAGAGGGTGAAGGGCGCGCCCCCGGACTCGACCACGGCGGCACGTGTGGTGGTGGACATGCTCATGAACTCCTTGTTCTGTCGGTGAGTCGCCGGACCGGTCCGGCGACTCACCGGGGATCCCGGGGAAGGTGCTCAGTCGAGCGAGACGACGACGGACTTGACCTTGGTGTAGGACTCCAGGGCCTCGGGGCCGTACTCGCGGCCGAAGCCGGAGGCCTTCACCCCGCCGAAGGGCACGGCGGGGTCGAGCATCGGCCAGTCGTTGACCCAGACGATGCCGGCCTGGAGGCGGTCGGCCACGCGGTGGGCACGGGTGAGGTTCGTGGTCTGGATGCCGGAGGCCAGGCCGTACGGCGTGGAGTTGGCCAGCTCGACGGCCTCGTCCTCGGAGTCGAAGGGCTGCACCGTGAGGACCGGCCCGAAGACCTCCTCCTGGACGACCCGGGAGTCGTTGGCGAGGTCGGCGATGACGGTCGGCTTGTAGTAGTAGCCGCCGTCGAGGTCCAGGCGCTCGCCTCCGCACACGATCCGGCCGCCCTCCTTGCGGGCCAGCTCGACGTACTCCTCGACCTTCTTCAGATGCCGCTCGCCGGCCATCGGGCCGATGACGGTCTCCGGCTGCCGGGGGTCGCCCAGGGGCACGCCGGGCACCGCGTCGGCGAGGATGCCGAGGACGGTCTCGTAGACGGGCCGGGCGACCAGCAGGCGGGGGCCGCCCATGCAGAACTGGCCGGTGTTGAAGACGAAGCCCTTGATGATGGCGCCGATGGCCTTCTCGATGTCGGCGTCCTCGAAGACGACGTGCGCCGCGTTGCCGCCCAGCTCCATGGTGACCTGCTTCAGGCCCTCGCCCGCGACGCTCGCCGCGTGCCGGCCGGTGGCGGTGGAGCCGGTGAAGGCGATCTTGTCGACGCCGGGGTTGCGCAGCAGCGCCTCGCCCGCGACGGGGCCCGTACCCGTGACGACGTTGTAGACGCCGTCCGGGACGCCGGCCTCCTTGAGGAGGCCCGCCATGTAGAGGGCGCTGAGCGGGGTCTCCTCGGCCGGCTTGTGGACGACCGTGTTGCCTGCGGCGAGCGCGGGGGCGATCTTCGAACCGGCCAGGATCAGCGGGAAGTTGAACGGGGTGATCGCGCCGACCACACCGATCGGGCCGCGCCTGGTGTACGCGAGGCGGTTGTTCGGGACGTCGCGGGCCGAGCCGTCCAGGGTCCAGGCGAGGGAGGCGTAGTACTCGTAGTCGTTGGCCGCGTTCGTCACGTCGACGGCGTGCGCCAGCATGATGGGCTTGCCCACGTCCCGGCTCTCGATGGCCGCGATCTCGTCGGCGTTCTCCCGTATCAGCTGGGCGACGCGGTTCAGGATCCGACCGCGCTCGCGGCCGCTCAGCCCGGACCACGCGCCGCCGTCGAAGGCCTCACGCGCGGCGCGCACCGCGGCGTCCACGTCGGCGGCACCCGCCTCCGCGACCGTCGTGACCACCTGGCCCGTGGACGGGTCGATCACGTCGGCGCGTGCTCCGTCGGCCGCCTCGCGCCACTGTCCACCGATGAACAGCCGCCCGGGCTCGTCCTCGAAGGTGGTCGTCATTGCCCACTCCTCAGCCTTGATCCAGACTTGCTCGCCAAGTCTTCAACCAACAGGAATCCTGTTGGTTCGCAGTTTCATTACACACAGGTTTCCTGTCAATGCCTTACGCTGACCCCATGGTCGGCACCAAGGCACCCCCCTCCCTCCTCTACATGGTCAAGCAGGTCGAGCTCGTTGTCCGCTCGCGCCTGGACGAGCTGGTGCGGCCCGCCGGGATCACGGCCCTGCAGTACACGTCGCTCACGGTCCTCCAGCGCCACGACGGGCTCTCGGCCGCCCAGCTCGCCCGCGACTCGTTCGTCACGGCCCAGTCCGTCGCCGATCTCGTCCGCAGCCTGGAGAACCGGGGACTCGTGCGCCGGGAGCGCAACCCACGCAACCGGCGCGAGCTGCTGATCCTGCTGACCGAGGAGGGGCGCGAGCTACTCGCCCGCTTCGCCGAACCCGTGCGCGACCTGGAGGAACGCATGATCAGCGACCTCACCCCCCACCAGGCCGACCAGCTCCGGCAGGCGCTGTCCAAGGCGTGGCACGCGCTGTCGTAGGGGGCACTGCGCAAAACTCCGGACAGCTTGCCGGAGAAATCGAAGACATATGTCAATCGAACATGCTGAAATTCACTCTGACGAGGGTAACTTGCAGAGCGGGGAAGGGTTTTGCCCTCACACCCCCACAGAGTCCGGTTGGAGGCGATGCCGTCGTGTCGAGCGACCCCACTCCGCCCGCGACCGGGCACCTGCGCGTCCGCACGGACCGCGGCCACGCCGTGCTCGAACTGCACGGCGAGATCGACATCGCGGCGGCCGTGGAGATCATTCCGCACCTCGACGCGGAGACCGGCCGCCCCGGCGCCCGGATCGTGATCGACCTCAGGCACGTCGAGTTTTTCGACTGCTCCGGGCTGCGGCTGCTCTACCGGGCACGGCAGCGGGTGCTCGACCGCGACGGCGAACTGCGTCTGGTCTGCACCCACCCGCTCACCCTGCGCGTCCTCAAGGTCACCGGCCTGGCCCGGCTGCTGCCGCCCGCACCGTCCCTGGACGCGGCCCTGGAACAGCCCGAGGCCGCGTCCGGCACGTTATGACCCCGCCCCGCCCGTCAGCCCTCGCCTCCCTCGGCACCCGCCGGCGCGTCGAACAGGGCACTGACGGACTCGCCGTTGTGGATACGGCGGACGGCCTCCGCGAGCGCGGGGGCGATGGAGAGCACCTCCAGCTTGTCGGTGCGCTCCTCCACGGGGACCGGCACGGTGTTGGTGCAGACGATCTCCAGCACGTCGGGCTGCGCGCTCAGCCGCTTCAGCGCGCCCGCCGCGAACAGCCCGTGGGTGCACGCCACCCGGATCGAGCGCGGCCCCAACTCCCTTAGGCGCTCCAGCAGTTCCAGCACGGTACTGCCCTTGGCGATCTCGTCGTCCAGGACGATCACATCGCGTCCGGTGACCTCGCCGATCACCGAACTGATGCTCACCCGGTCGTCGGCGAACCGCTGTTTGGCGCCCGCCGCGACCTGCGCGCCGATCATCCGCGCGAACGCCGCCGCCTCCTTGGCGTTGCCCAGGTCCGGGGACACCACCGTCGTACGGGAGAGGTCGTGGCGCCGGAAGTGCGCGGCCAGTTCGCGCAGCGCGTGCAGATGATCGACCGGCACCGAGAAGAACCCGTGCACCTGCGGGGAGTGCAGCGTCATGGCGAGCACCCGGCCGGCGCCCGCCGACACCATCAGATCGGCGACCAGCCGCCCGCCGATGGAGATCCGCGGCGCGTCCTTCTTGTCTGAGCGGGCGTACGAGTAGTGCGGCATGACCACGGTGATCCGGCCGGCCGAGGCCCCGCGCGCCGCGTCGCACATCAGCAGCAGTTCGACGAGGTGCTCCTGCACCGGCGCGACCAGCGGCTGGACCAGGAAGACGTCCTTCTCCCGGCAGTTGGCCTGGAGCTGCACCTCCAGACAGTCGTTGGCGAACCGGCTCACCCGGGACGGACTCAGCGGCACCCCGAGGTGCGCGCAGACCTCCTCGGCGAGCTCGGGGTGGGCGCTGCCGGTGAAGACGGCGATGTCACGCACGGTCGGCTCCTCGCATGAACATGATCATTACGGGTGGCGCGGCTCATGCTAGGCGAACAATCACCAACTGGGCGTTCCCCCACGGCCATTGAGGGCATTCGTTGAAAGAGGAAGGAGGACCGTCGACATGACGACGTCCATCAAGCGCACGCGGGTGCCCGGCTGGGCCAAGCTGCTCACCGCCGTGGTCATCCTCATCGTGGTGCTGCTGGCCGCGCTGCGGATGCTGGTCTTCGGAGGGCTGGACGACGTGTTCGGCACCGAGGAGCACGACCGCTCGGGACCGACGCTCCTGAAGTCCATCCAGGACATGAGCCGTTACGACGCCGCCACGGGCAACTTCCAGGTGGTCGTCGACCTGGAGAAGGACGCCAAGTACCTGCCGGACGCGGTCCGCGGCACCCGCACGCTGTACGTGGGCGCGGGCTCCGTGGACGCCTACGTCGATCTCGGCGGGGTCGGCGAGAACGACGTGCAGACGAACGAGGACCGCACCTCGGCCACCATCCGCCTCCCGCACGCCCAGCTCGGCAAGCCGGCCCTCGACACCGAGCACTCCTACGCCGTCTCCAAGGAGCGCGGCCTGCTCGACCGCCTCGGCGACCTCTTCTCGGACAACCCCAACAGCGAACAGGCGGTGCAGCGCCTCGCCGTCAAGCACATCGGGGACGCCGCGAAGGAGAGCAAGCTCACCGACCGGGCCGAGGCCAACACCACCGACATGCTCGAAGGGCTGCTGAAGTCGCTCGGCTTCAAGGAGGTGAAGGTGACGTACGGGTCCTGACCGGGCACCGGCGCCCTCCCGGGTTGCGGGGAGGGCGCGCCGTATGCCGGCCCGTCCGCGGCCGGCATACGTCCGCGCCCTCCCACGCCCCTCCGCTCCCGGGCGCCTGACCGAGCACCCCTCGAACGGGAGCGGGTCCCTGTCACTCCCGGTCCGGGTGCCCGCGTAGGGCGGGCAGAAACCCGGCGGGACCCGTCGGGACCCGGTCGGTGACTTCTCGCGCGAGGGACGCGCGGTGGGCATCGCGGGCCACTTCGGGGGTAACCACCTTGGTACAGAGGGAAGTTGAAATCGGGAGGGTCGCATGGCCGGCACCACGTCACGTTCCCGTTCCACCACCTCCGGCCGCCGTTCCCCGGCGGCCGACCGCGCTCCACGGCCGCTCCCGCTGCCCCTGCGGCTGCTGGTGATGGCCCTGGCGTTCCTGGCGATGGTGGCGTTCGGCGCGGTGCTGGCCGGGCTCACGCTCCAGCCGTCCCCGGCGTCGGAGGCGCTCACCCACAGCAATCTCCAGCCCGGCGCCTCCCTGGAGCTCTACTGGCACCACCCCGACCCGCGCGACGCGCTCAAGCAGGTCGGCGGGAACATCCTGCTGGGCCTGCCGTTCGGGATCCTGCTGCCGGTGCTGGCGCCCGGCGCGCGCGGTCTGCTGCGGGTGCCCGCCCTGACCGCGCTGATGATGCTGCTGGTGGAGCTGGTGCAGGGCGCGCTGGTCACCGGACGGGCGTTCGACATCGACGACGTCATCCTCAACACGGCGGGCGCGCTGCTGGGCTATCTGCTGCTGGGCCGGCGCCTCGGCCGGGCCGTCCACGCCCGCGCGCCGCGGGAGCCGAAACCCGCACCGGCCCGGGGCAGGACCCCGGCTAGGGGCAAGGGAACGGACCAGGGCAAGGCCGCGGCTCGGGGCAAGGCGTCGACCCGGCCGGAAGCGCCGCGCGGCGCCTGGGTCCAGCGTCTGCGGGTGGGCCGGCGCAAGGCGGCCGGCACGCGCTCCAAGAGGGCTAGCGCGGCGTCCAAGTGAGCTTGTCGCCGCCCACCCAGCGGACCTGGTCGGGGTCGTCGAGGTCGTGCACGACGACCCCGTACGCGGCGGCCGCCTGGAGGACGTCCGTCAGCTGCTTCGCCTCGCCGACCACCTGACCGTCGATCTCCACGATCCGGAACGGCGGCGTACCGGGCTGCACCCCGAGCACCAGGACCCGGGGATGGGAAATGTAGGGGCTCGCGCTTTCGGTCATGTCTTGAGGGTAGAGCGGTCCGGCGGTCGGTGACCGGGTGAAGCAGGGACGGGTCGGTCCGGCGGTCGGTGACCGGACGAGGCCGGCGGGGGCCGGCGCAAGGCGGCCGGCGGCGCCCGTGATCGTACGGCCGCCGTGCGGGTACCCGGGGCCTGGGCGACGCTGGAAGCGGGAGGCTGGAGGTGCCATGGATCCCGTCGAGGCCCTGGACCGGATCGCTTTCCTGCTGGAGCGGGACCGGGCCCCCACCTACCGCGTACGGGCGTTCCGTACGGCCGCCGCCGTGCTCGGCGCGCTGCCGGCCGACGAGGTGGCCGAGCGGGCCGCCGCGGGCTCGCTGGAGTCGCTGAAGGGGGTCGGGCCGAAGACCGCGCAGGCGGTGCGTGAGGCGCTGGCCGGGGAGGTGCCGGGCTACCTGCGGAAACTGGAGGAGGGGGCCGAGGCTCCTCTCACGGAGGGTGACGCGGGCGCGGAGCTGAGGAAGCTGATCAGGGGCGACTGCCATGTGCACTCCGACTGGTCGGACGGCGGCAGCCCGATCGAGGAGATGGGCCGGACCGCCGCGCGCCTCGGCCACGAGTGGACGGTGCTCACCGACCACTCCCCCCGGCTGACCGTCGCCCGCGGCCTGTCGCCGGAGCGGCTGCGGGAGCAGCTCGACGTGGTGGACGCGCTGAACGAGACCTGGGCGCCGTTCCGGCTGCTCACCGGTATCGAGTGCGACATCCTCGACGACGGTTCGCTGGACCAGGAGCCGGAGCTGCTGGACCGGCTGGACGTGGTGGTGGTGTCCGTGCACTCCAAGCTGCGGATGGACGCGCGGGCGATGACCCGGCGGATGGTCGCCGCGGTGCGTGATCCGCACTCCGACGTGCTCGGGCACTGCACGGGGCGGCTGGTCACCGGGCGGGGGCGGCCGGAGTCGGAGTTCGACGCGGACGCGGTGTTCGCGGCGTGCGCGGAGACCGGGACGGCCGTGGAGATCAACTCCCGGCCGGAGCGGCTGGATCCGCCTCGGCGGCTGCTGCGGCGGGCCGTGGAGGCGGGGGTGCTGTTCTCGGTCGACACGGACGCGCACGCGCCGGGGCAGCTGACGTGGCAGGTGCACGGGTGCGCGCGGGCCGAGGAGTGCGGGGTTCCGGCCGAGCGGGTGGTGACGACGTGGGGGGTGGAGGAACTTCTGCGGTGGGCTCGGGATCGCGAGACTCCCGATCGAGTGGGGGTAGGGGGTGCCTAGGAAGTCGGGGGGTTCGATGCGTTGGCGGGCGCGTGTGGGGTCGCGGCCGGCAGCGCTGTTCCCCGCGCTCCTTTCGGGGCGCGGATGTGATCGTCGTGCAGGAAGGTGAGCCATGGGAAAGGCTGCTGTGTTCGATGTCGACGGGACCCTTGTCGATACCAATCATCTGCATGTCGTCGCCTGGTGGGAGGCGTTCCGGCAGGGTGGGCACGAGGTGGCCATGCATGACGTGCACCGGGCGGTGGGGTTGCCGTCGGGTGATCTGATCACACATCTGCTGGGCGAGGAGCGGGACCCGGCGGAGAAGGACGCGCTGAGCGCGGCGCACAAGGCGTTGTACGGGACGTACTTCGATCGCCTGCCGGCCTTGCCGGACGCGGGGCGGCTCCTGCGGCGGCTCGACGGGCAGGGCTGGAGCGTGGTACTGGCGACCTCGGCAGGCGGAGCCGAGCTGGCCGCGCTGCGGCGGGCGATCGGGGCCGACGACGCCATCACGGCGACGGCGAGCGCCGACGACGTGGCCCGGGGGAAGCCGGCGCCGGATCCGGTCGAGCAGGCCCTGGAGCTGGCGGGGGCGGAGGCCGAGCGGTCGGTGTTCGTCGGGGACACCGTCTGGGACATGCGGGCGGGTGCCCGCGCCGGGGTGCACTGTGTGGCCGTGCTCTGCGGCGGCATCCCACGGCCCGAACTGGAGGCCGCCGGCGCGGAGGCGGTGTTCCGGAATCCGGCCCATCTGCTGGCCGCCCTCGAGGAGAGCCCGCTGGGCCAGGAGGAATGACCTGGTGAGGGCCGCTGTGGACACCCTGGCGCGACGTGACACAGATCACCGGCATTGTCCGGATACGGAAGGAACACCCCCTGGTACTTTCCCGTTGAATCAACCGTGGGTGTGGATGGGACAGTGTCCCCGGGCCTCACCTTTCGCCCACAGGGACGATCGTTCGGCTGAAGCCCTGTGGAGCCTTTCGCCGAGAGGCGACCGCCATCCGCACCCACACACAGACCGCCCCGACCGCGATTCCCCCGTCCCGGTCGGGGCTTCTCCTTGTCCGAGGAGTTCAGGCGCCGAGTTCCCGAGGTCCGTACAGCGCCGTCGGCGCGCCCGTGGCGAGGGCCCAGTACCGGTCGCCGTACGACCAGTGCCACCACTCCGTGGGGTAGTTGACCAGACCTGCAGCGCAGAGGGCGGCGCCGAGCGTCTCCCGGTGGGCGCGGGCCTCGACGGAGATGCCGTCCGCGCCCGTGTAGCAGGCGCCGGCGCTCTCCTCCGGGCTCGCGTTGACCCGCGTGCCGAGGTCGAGTTCGCGGCCGTCGGCGTCCACGAGCGTCAGGTCCACGGCGGCGCCCGCGGAGTGCGGGGCGATCTCGGGCGGGGAGACATAGCGGCTGGCCGCCTCGCGGATGCGGTCGGCGGACCAGTCGGGGTGCAGGGCGCGCTGCTCGGCCGCGTACTTCTCGAAGTAGGCGCGTTGCAGGGACGGCGGCCGGTAGCCCTCCACGAAGAGCAGGCGCAGCCCGTCCGGCAGCAGGTCCTGGGCCCTGAGCAGTCGGTCGCGCACCTCCGAGCGCAGATGGGCGTAGGCGCCCGTGGTGTCGGCTTTGCGCTCGTCGACCAGGAGGGAGCCGGTCCGGCGTACGTCGACGAGCGGCTCGTCCCGGTCGTCGACGGGTACGGCCGCCACCCTCGGGTCGGACATCAGGATGATCTCGGTCATGTACTGATCATCTCTTGGCGACCGCTCTCGCCGGGGTGGCCGGTAGTGGCTGCGTGCATCCCCCGGGGCCGGGTACTCGTGGGCGGCTCCGGAGGAATCGAAGCGCGCGAGAGGAGTCTGCGGTGAACGGAGAATCCGGCGGCAGGATCGTGGTCACTGGCGCCACCGGCAATGTGGGAACGAGTCTGGTGCGGCTGCTCGCGGAGGACGCGCAGGTCGACCGGGTACGGGGCCTGGCCCGGCGGGTCCCCGACTGGTCCCCCGCGAAGACGGACTGGTCGGCCGTGGATGTCGGGTCCGAGGAGGCCGAACTGGTCAAGGAGTTCGAGGGGGCGGACGCGGTCGTCCATCTCGCCTGGGCGTTCCAGCCGACGCACGACCCGGCCGCGACCTGGCGGACCAATGTGCTGGGCAGCATACGGGTCTTCGAGGCGGTGGCGGCCGCCAAGGTCCCGACGCTGGTGCACGCCTCGTCGGTCGGTGCCTACTCCCCCGGGCCGAAGGGCCGCGCGGTCGACGAGTCGTGGCCGACGCACGGCTGGCCGGATGCCGCGTACTGCCGGGAGAAGGCGTATCTGGAGCGGGCCCTGGACTCCTTCGAGCACGAACACCCCGGGGTGCGGGTGGTGCGGATGCGGCCCGCGTTCCTGTTCAAGCGGGAGTCGGCCAGCGAGCAGCGCCGTATCTTCGGCGGGCGCTTCCTGCCCGGGCAGCTGGCCCGGCCCGACCTGCTGCCGTTCCTGCCCGACATCCCCGGACTGAAGGTGCAGGCCCTGCACACCGACGACGCGGCCCGGGCGTACCGGCTGGCCTTGCACTCCGATGCCCGAGGCGCCTTCAACCTCGCGGCGGAGTCACCAGTGGACGCGGAGCTGCTCAGCGAGGTGCTGGACTCCCGTCCGGTGCGGTTGCCCCGGGTCGCGGCCCGCTCGGCGATCGCCGCCGCGTGGAACCTCCGGCTGCTACCCGCCTCGCCGCACCTCTTCGACGCCGTGCTGCGGCTGCCGCTGATGGACTGCTCGAAGGCCCGCGACGAGCTGCGCTGGCGGCCCGAGCGCACGTCGGTGGAGGTGCTGGAGCTGGCTCTTAGAACAATCATACCCTGCCGCCAGATGTCCTTGTCAACAGTCCAGTTCACGACCGTACCGCAGCAAAAACAACTAACAAGAGCACATACACAACATCAGCAGCGACCACAAAAACCGGGTGGTGAA
>NZ_JARGEE010000134.1:0-21148 GCF_033794485.1 Streptomyces sp. MB09-02B | reverse complement strand
CCGGGGTGGCTCTGAAAGTCCTCGTGCGCCACGCGAACGGCACTCGGCGGCACCTGGTCGCCGTACCGGGCGTCGTGACCTGAGCGCCCTCGACACCCCCTACACGGCCACCCTGAAATGGCTGGTCAGCCGCCCCTCGTCGTCCAGGACGTGGAACGCGAACCCGGGCGGCGCCTCCCGGTCCGCGACCGCGTCCCCCTCCCAGGGCAGCCGCAGCGTCCAGGTGACCCCGGGGCCGACGACCAGCGGACGCCCGGCGAAGGTGGTCGCGGCCGGCGTGTGGGCGTGCCCGGTGACGATCCCCGCGATCTCCGGCCGACGTTCCAGCAGGCGGCCGAGTTTCGCGGGCTGGCCCAGCCGGTAGCGGTCCGGCAGCGGGTGGTGGAGCGCCACCGGCGGGTGGTGGAAGGCGAGCAGGACGGGCCGGTCGCCGTCGAGTCCGTCCAGCGTCTCCTCGATCCAGGCGTAGGTGTGCGCGTCCAGTTCGCCCTCGTCCTGGCCCGGGATGCTGGAGTCGCACATCAGGACGGCCGCGTCCGCGAACACGTGCACGCCGTTGACCGGCCCGTCGGCGGGCGGCTCCCCGAGCAGCGCCTTGCGGTAGGGCGCCCGGCTGTCGTGGTTGCCCGGGCAGGTCAGCACCGGGAAGGGCGCCCCGTCCTCGCGCAGCCCCAGCAGGCGGGCCGCCTCCTCGTACTCGGCCTCCGTGCCGTGGTCCGCGATGTCCCCGGTCACCAGCAGTGCGTCCACTCTCCCCGGCAGCCCCCACAGCAGATCCCGTACCCGCTCGGCCCGCCGGGTGGCCCGGTCGCTCCCGTCCAGATGCAGATCACTGATGTGCGCGAGTACGAGCATCGTCGTACGCCTCCTTCGGGGCGTTGCCTTAATGGAACGCTCGAATACAAGCATTAGTTCTAATGGAGAAGCAACACGCAAGCATTAGCAGTGGTGGGAGGAGAAGGCTCGGCGGTGGTGCGCAACGCACGGGCCGGTACGACAGTTGACGCCACGCGCCAATCGGCTCGCGTGTGCTGCGGCGGAGGGGCAGGATGCTGCCCGTAGTCCCAGGGAACTCCGAGCACACGGAGGCATGGATGAGCGCCGCTCTCAGTACCGACGACCACCGGGCCCGGATGCGGCGCGCGGCGCGGGCCGCGGCGGACGCCGGGCTCGACGGGCTGCTGGTCGCGCCCGGCCCGGACCTGGTGTGGCTGACGGGGCACCGGCCGCCCGAGACCGAGCGGCTGACGATGCTGGTGCTGCGCGACGGCGAGGACCCGGTGCTGGTGGTGCCCACCCTGGAGGCCCCCGACGCCGCCGGGGCACCCGGAGGACCCGCGCTGACCCTGCGCGACTGGACCGACGGCAAGGACCCCTACGAGGCGGCCGTCTCCGTCCTCGGCCCCCGCGGTCGCTTCGGCGTCAGCGACAACGCCTGGGCCCTGCACCTGCTGGCGCTGCAGCGCCGGCTGCCGGGCACGACGTTCGTGGCGCTCACCGAGACACTGCCCATGCTCCGGGCCGTGAAGGACGCGGCCGAGCTGGCGCGGATGGCGGCGGCGGGCGCGGCGGCCGACCGGGCGTACGAGGAGATCCGGCAGGTGCCCTTCGCCGGGCGCCGTGAGGCCGACGTCGCCGCCGACCTCGCCGATCTGCTGCGGCGCTTCGGGCACTCCCAGGTGGACTTCACCATCGTCGCCTCGGGCCCGAACGGCGCCAACCCCCACCACGAGGCGGGCGACCGGGTCATCGGGCACGGCGACATGGTCGTCCTCGACTTCGGCGGACTCAAGGACGGCTACGGCTCCGACACCTCCCGTACGGTCCACGTCGGCGAACCGACCGCCGAGGAGCGCGAGGTGCACGACCTCGTCCGGGCCGCCCAGGAGGCGGGGTTCCGCGCCGTGCGCCCCGGCGCTGCCTGCCAGGACGTCGACCGGGCCGCCCGCGCGGTCATCACCGAGGCCGGGTACGGCGACCGCTTCATCCACCGCACCGGGCACGGCATCGGCGTCACCACCCACGAGCCGCCGTACATGATCGAGGGGGAGGAACGGCCCCTGGTGCCCGGCATGTGCTTCTCGGTCGAGCCCGGTGTCTATCTGCCGGGCCGTTTCGGCGTCCGTATCGAGGACATCGTGACGGTCACGGAGGACGGCGGCCGGCGCCTCAACAACACCCCACGGGAGATGGCCATAGTCGACTGACCGACCGCCACCCCGCTGTCGGTCCCCGCCTCCCACCTCCAGCTCGTTTCCCCTCCTCAGATCCCCGAAAGATCCCCGAACCGGACGACGGCGCGACCATGACCCAGGCACCGACACCCACCGCGGACAGCGTCCGCCGGCTGGTCCGTTCCCTGCTGAAGAACGGGGAGGGCAGGCCCGGCGGCAAGGGCGGCGGCGGTCCCGATGTGCGGCCCGTCGCCGGGGACGACACGCACGGCACCTGGTGGGTCGGCACCCGCCACGTCCTGCGCCTCGCGACCGACCGGCACGGCGTCGGGCGGCAACGACGCGAACTGCGGCTGCGGGACCTGGTCCGTCCGCACGTCGGCGTCGCCGTCCCGGTGAGCGTCGCGCACGGCGAGTGGTCCGGCGGACTCACCTACACGCTCGACACACGGCTGGCCGGGGGCACGGCCGAGGAGCACGAGGTGTCCGCCGTGGGCGAGGCCGATCTGGCGGCGCTCCTCACGGGGCTGCGCGAGGTGCCGCCGCGGCAGGCCGAGGCGCTCGGGGTGCCGCGGCCGGCCCCCCGTCCGCTGGAGGCACTGCGCGCGGCCGCGGCACGGGCGGCGCGGGACCTCGCCGAGGCCGACGAGTTCGACGCGGCGCGACTCGAACAGCTGACGTCGGCGACGGCGGCGCAGCTGATGGCGCCGGCGGCCGTACTGGTCCACCGCGGGCTGACCGGGGACCACCTCGTCGTCAGCGCCGACGGTCGGGTCCGGGGGGTGCTCGGCTGGAGCGACGCGGCCGTAGGCGACCCCGCCGAGGACATCGCCGGGCTCGCCGCGGCCGTCGGTTCACCGGCCGCGGTGCGCGCGGCGACGCTGGCCGGGTATGGTGCGCGGCCCTGTCTGCGGGGGCTCTGGCTGGCTCGCTGCGACACGGTCGTCCACCTTGCCGATGGTCTGCGGGGGCGGGGTGCCGTGCCGCTGCCGGTTCTCCGTGACCGTCTGCGGCGGAGCTGGGAGCCGATTCTGCTGGAGCGGGTGACGGATCTGCGGGGTGAGGATTGAGGAACGGCGCGGGCGGGTGAGGGGTCAGGGGCGCCCAAGGGCTCGGGGGTGCGCGTCGTGCGGCGGCTGCGGGCCGCGTGTGGCTGAGCGCGCAGTTCCCCGCGCCCCTGAGGGGCCTGCGGCCCCCCGGCGACGGGTGACTGTCACGCGTCCGTCAGGACCGCGCACGACTCCCCGGTGAGCGTCAGTACCCCGTCGGCCCCCGGAGCCTCCACCGGATCCCAGGACGCCAGCACGCGGGCGTGCGGCACCCCCACCGGGATGGTCGCCGTCTCCTTGCCCAGGTTCAGTGCCACGAGGACGTCGCCCCGGCGGAAGCCGAACCAGCGGGTCTCCTCGTCGAAGGCCACCTTGACGTCGGAGAGGTCGGGGTCGGAGAGGTCGGGGAGGGAGTGGCGCAGGGCGGTGAGACTGCGGTACCAGGCCAGCATCCGGGCGTGGGGCTCACGCGCGGGCTCGGACCAGTCGAGGCAGGAGCGGTCGCGGGTCGCGGGGTCCTGGGGGTCGGGGACGTCCTCCTCGGCCCAGCCGTGCTCCGCGAACTCCCGGCGCCGGCCCCGCCGTACGGCCTCCGCGAGCTCCGGATCGGTGTGGTCGGTGAAGAACTGCCACGGCGTGGACGCGGCCCACTCCTCGCCCATGAAGAGCATGGGCGTGAAGGGGCCGGTGAGGACGAGCGCCGCCGCGCAGGCCAGCAGGCCGGGGGAGAGGGTCGCCGCGAGCCGGTCGCCCTGGGCGCGGTTGCCGATCTGGTCGTGGGTCTGGGTGTAGCCCAGCAGACGGTGCGCGGAGACGCGCGTACGGTCCAGGGGGCGGCCGTGGCGGCGCTCCCTGAAGGACGAGTACGTGCCGTCGTGGAAGAAGCCGCCCGTGAGGGTCTTCGCCAGGCCTGCCGGACCGGCGTGCGCGAAGTCCGCGTAGTAGCCCTGGGACTCGCCGGTCAGCGTGGTGTGCAGGGTGTGGTGGAAGTCGTCGTTCCACTGGGCGTGCAGGCCCAGTCCGCCCTGTGCGCGCGGGGTGATGAGCCGTGGGTCGTTGAGGTCCGACTCGGCGATCAGGAACAGCGGCCGGCGCACGTCCTCGGCGAGCGCGTCCACCGCCGTCGACAGTTCTTCCAGGAAGTGCAGGGCACGGGTGTCCTTGAGCGCGTGCACGGCGTCCAGCCGCAGCCCGTCGAGGCGGTAGTCGCGCAGCCAGGCGAGCGCGCTCTCCAGGAAGTACGCCCGCACCTCGTCCGAGCCGGGCGCGTCCAGATTGACCGCGGCACCCCACGGCGTGTGGTGCCGCTCGGTGAAGTACGGCCCGAAGACGGGGAGGTAGTTGCCGGAGGGCCCCAGATGGTTGTGCACGACGTCGAGCACCACGCCGAGGCCCAGCCCGTGTGCCGCGTCCACGAACCGCTTCAGCGCCTCGGGACCGCCGTACGGTTCGTGCACGGCCCACAGCGAGACGCCCTCGTAACCCCAGCCGTGCGTCCCGGGGAAGGGGCACAGCGGCATCAACTCGACGTGCGTGACGCCCAGTTCGACGAGGTGGCCGAGGCGTTCGGCCGCCGCGTCCAGGGTGCCCTCGGGCGTGTACGTGCCGACGTGCAGCTCGTAGAGGACCGCACCCGGCAGCCCGCGCCCGGGCCACTCCGCCCGCCAGGTGTACCGGCCCTGGTCGACGACCGCGCTCAACCCGTCGGGGCCGTCCGGCTGGCGCCGCGAGCGGGGATCGGGGCGCACCGGGCCGTCGGCGACGGCGAATCCGTACCGTGTGCCGTCCTCAGCCTCCGCCTCGGTGGTCCACCAGCCCGGCCGCTCCGGATCACGCTCCATGGCGTGCGTGGCGCCCGCCCGGTGGAGGGTCAGACGGTCGGCCTGCGGTGCCCACACCTCGAACTGCACGGAACGGTTCTCCCTCGGCTGCCGGTCGTGGTCCTGGGTAGTCAGGGGGTTGCTCGTCCATCGTGCGGCAAACGAGATCGACGCGCGCTCGGATCGGTGCTTTTCACCGCGCGAGTCGTACCGTGCTCCCGCATGTCCGCGGATGGTCACCGTTTACGGGTTGTCTGGACACCTCCCGCCTCGCTGACCGACAATCACACGCGTGACGTCGTCCTTCGAGTTCCACACGTACCCCGCGCGGCTGTCGGACGCGGAGCGCGACCGCGCGCTGAGGGTGCTCCGTGACGGCGTCGCGCTGGGCCGCCTGTCGCACGACACGTTCATCCGGCGGATGGAGCTGGCCCTCACCGCCCGCCGCTCCGACGAACTCGCCGCGCTCACCGCCGACCTGCCCGTCGAGAACCGCTGGTCCCGGCTGGTGCTCGGCACCGTGGGCGCCGTCTCCGGTTTCGGTGTGAAGCTGCGCCGGGCCTGGCAGGCCGAGCGGCTGCCCAAGCTCCAGCTGCCGCACCCGGCGGGCGGCCACGCCCTGCGCATAGGCCGCGACCCGGCGAACGGGCTCCGGCTCAGCCACGAGACGGTCTCCCGGGTGCACGCCGAGCTGAGCCGGCAGGGCGGCATGTGGATCCTGCGCGACCTCGGCTCCACCAACGGCACCACCGTCAACGGCCGTCGGGTGATCGGCGCGGCCGTCGTCCGCGACGGCGACCAGGTGAGTTTCGGCCGTATGGTCTTCCGCCTCTCCTCCGAATGACCTTGTGACCGACCCCACGGCAAAGCTCTGGCCTGGGATTTACGCAGCGAGTTTGTCAACTTCCCTTCCGTTCCAGGGTGTTGACGTACGTTCTCGGCCATGACTGACTGTGCTTACACCATGCACACCAGGTGAACCGACGGCACCACATTCGTGGAGGTGTGCCCTGCCGCCACTCCTCCGCTACCCGACCGTGGACGAGTTGTCCGCCCGCGCCGCGGCCCTCGTCTCCCGACATCCGCACCGCGCCCGACTGCGCCGCGTGGGCACCTCACGGGCGGGCACCCCGATGTGGCTGCTCTCCGTCGGGCACGGCAGTCGCCACACCCTGATCGTCGCCGGCCCCCACGCCAACGAGCCCGTGGGCGGCGCCACCGTCCTCCGGCTCGCCGAACGGGCCCTGGCCGACCCCCGGTTGAGCGACGCCGCCGACACCACCTGGAACCTGTTGCTGAGCCTCGACCCCGACGGCTCCCGCCGCAACGAGGGCTGGCTCCGCGGCCCGTACACCCTCGGCCACCACTTCCGGCACTTCTTCCGCCCCGGCTTCCTGGAACAGCCCGAGTGGCTGCCCGACGGCGCTGCCCGGGCCGCGCTGCCGGAGACCCGCACCCTGCTCGGCCTCCAGGACGAACTGCGGCCCTTCTTCCAGTGCTCACTGCACGGCGTCGACGTCGGCGGCGGATTCGTCGAACTGACCCGGGAACTGCCGGGCCTCGCCGAGCGGGTCGCCCGCATCGCCGCCCGCCTCGGCATCCCGCGCGAGCTGAGACCGTACGACACCCTGTACTGGCCCTGCCTCGGCCCCGCCGTCTACCGCATCCCGCCCCCGCGCCGGGGCGACCTGGCCGCCGCCATGACCGAGGCGGCCGTCGAGTCCACCTGGTTCCACCCGCACCGCCACGGCACGGTCACCGCCGTCGTCGAGGCGCCGATGTGGGGCGTGGCCGCCGTCGAGGACGACTCCCCGGCGCCCGACGCCGACGCCGTGCTGCGCACCGTCAGCAGTGCCCTGCGCCAGGACACCCGCCTCCTGGAGGACCTCCTCGCCCGCGTCCGCCCCTCGGTGAGCGGCACCCCGGACGCGGCCCGGCTCCTCGCCCCGGTCGACGACTACGTCCTGGTCGGTCCGGGTCTCGCGGACGCGTGGGACCCCGACGTCCACACCACCGCCCGGCCGCTGCCCCCGCTCGACACCGCCCGGCTCACCACGCTCGCCCTCTCCGGCCGCCGGGTCGCCCTGCGCACCGCCGGACTGCTGCACCAGCTGGTGACCCGCGCCGGACACGACCCGGCCGGCGCGCTGCCCGGACTGGACCGCCTGATCGACGCATGGTGCGCCGACTACCGCGACGGCTACGGGGCCCGCTGGATCCCCGTGGCCCGCCAGGCGGAGTACCAGGCCCGTGTGGTCCTCGCCGCGTTCGAACTGGCGGCCGGGCGCCCGCAGCTGCCGGGGCCCGCCCCGCAGGCGACGCCCTGCCCGAACTCCCGAGCTGATTCCCGTGCGGGCTCCTCTGCGGACTCCCGTACGGGTTCGCGTGCGGACGCCTCTGCGGACTCCCGACCGGATTCCCATTCGGGTGAGCAGGGATGGAGTTCCGAGCCCGCCGTGCCGATGCACCGGGAATGACGAAACCCACCCACGCGGTACGCGGCTGCCTGCTCGCCGCCCTCGCCCTCCTCACCCTCGGCGCCTCGGCCCCCGACCCGACGACCGCCGTCCAGAGCGACTGGCTCTACGTCACCCTCACCCGGGGCGACGACGCCCGCTCCTCGGACACCCGCGGCACCCTCCTCCTCTGCGACCCGCCCCAGGGCCACGGCCGTGCCGCCGAGGCCTGCGCGGAACTCGGCCGGACCGACGGCGACATCGCCCGCATCCCCCACCGCGACACCGTCTGCACCGAGATCTACGCCCCCGTACGCGCCACGGCGGAGGGCCGGTGGAGCGGCCGCCAGGTCACCTACGAACAGACCTTCGCCAACGCGTGCGTGATGTCGGCCCGGACAGGGGCGGTGTTCGCCCTGTCGGACTGACGGTCGCACCGGGCGCCCTCAAGTCCCCGCATCCCCCCGCGCGTACGCCGCGGCCGCCAACACCGTCCGCACCTGATGCTCGACCTGGTCGCCCACCGGCACCCAGCGCGCACGGAACCGCTCGGTGAAGGACTCGCACCACTCGGCGACGAGCCCTTCCAGGAGCGGCGCCCCCGGGTCGTCGGCCTCCCTCAGCACACGCAGCAGCATCGCCGCCGCCCGCAGCGGAAGCCGCCGCCCGAACGCGTCCACACTGCCCACGTACGCCGTCGACAGATCCGGCGGCGGCCCGTCCCGCCAGTCCCGGGCCAGCCCCGGCACCAGCGCCAGCGCCCACCGGGCGGCCCGCAACAGCGGCCCCTCGGGGCCCGGCAGCCGGGGCAGCGCCTCGGCGAGGACCCGCTCCACCCGGCCCGCGTCCGTCAGCAGCCGCCGGGCCAGGTGCCGCAGCGCCGCCGCCGGGGCCGGATGCGGGGTGGTGTCGTCCACCAGGTCGCTCGCCCACATCGGCACCTCGACGACCGCCGTCAGACCGCCGTACCGGTGGGCGTGGTACCAGGTGCTGTGCCGGGCGTCGTCCGGCATGCTCGGGTACGCCGCGAGGCCGCCGGGCCTCGGCATCACGAACACCCCGGGCCCGGACACGGGCCAGCCGGCG
Organism: Streptomyces sp. MB09-02B; assembly: GCF_033794485.1. Classification (NCBI taxonomy): domain Bacteria; kingdom Bacillati; phylum Actinomycetota; class Actinomycetes; order Kitasatosporales; family Streptomycetaceae; genus Streptomyces; species Streptomyces sp. MB09-02B. The sequence goes on along the minus strand of NZ_JARGEE010000134.1, from coordinate 12,563 downwards.
GCGTCGGACGCGCCCCTCTCCACCGGTATGCCCAACTCGGCCGCGGACTTGGCGAACGGCTCGGCGAGCCCCGGCACGTCCTTCGTCAACTGCACCCAGCTGCCGCCCAGATCGGTGCCGTGCAGGGTCACCTGGAGGTAGGGCCGCAGCTCGTCCAGCACACCCATCAGCGCGTACGTCTCCGGCGGCAGCCGGTCCGGCGGCAGCACGGACGGCGACCACTCCGGCTGCTCGGGGCCGGCCGGCCGGAAGAACCCGAGGTGGTAGTCGAGGAGCGTGCGCGGAAGGGGGGTGGTGTGCAGGCTCGCCCCGTCCGGGTCCGCGCAGAGCACGAAGTGCCAGGACACCCCGGATCGCAACTCCCGTTCCCGTGCCACCCGTTCGGCCAGGGCCAGTACGGTGGAGCCGCCGGTCGGCTCATTGGCGTGGGCACCCGCGACGACCAGGACGGCGCGTCTGGCGTGCCCCACGGACAACAGGCGCAGCGGGCGGCCGGCCCGCGAGAAGCCGATGCCGCGCAGTGCGCACAGCCTCGGCCGACGGGCCGTCAGGGTTCTCGCGGCCGACTCCAGTTCAGGCACCGTGGGATAACCGAGCTCCGACAGCAGACCCACCCCCGTCCCGTCCGCCTGGCACCGGAGTCCGCACGCCCGGCCGGGCCGAGCGGGGGACGTACCCAGTGTCCCCGCACGACAGGGGCGGCTCCCAGGGGCGCCCAGTGGCATTCACCGTCACCTGGTTCGCGGTTCACCGCTACCCCGCACGGAATTCACCACCGCCGGGTACGGGATTCACCACCACAGAGTACGGGGCCACCGCCGCCCGGTACGCGAGTCACGCGCCGACCCGCTCCAGCAGCGTGACCGGCAGGGCGTCGAAGAGCTCCGCCACCCGCACCTCACCCGTGAACTCCTGCTCACCACCCAGCACTTCGGCCCACCGCCCCTCGGGCAGCGTCAGCCGGGTGTCACCCCAGCCCCCCGCCCGTGCCAGCCGCAGCGACAACCGGGTCACCGCCGTGACCACCTCGCCGGAGCGTGCGAAGGCCACACAGTGCCCGGCGCCCTCTCCTTCCACCGCCAGCGGCGCGTACGTCGCCGCCTCCCCGAACACCTCCGGCCGCCGCCCGCGCAGCCGCAGCGCCGCCTCGGTCAGCCGGAACTTCTCCGCCCCCTCCTCGTGCGCGGCGAAGGCCGTTCGGTTGTCCGGGTCCACCAGGGCCCGGTACTCGGCCTCCGTCCCCTGGTACACGTCCGGCACCCCCGGCATCGTCAGCTGCACCAAGGCCGCGCCCAGCACGTTCGCCCGCACATGGGGCGCCAACTCCTCGCGCAGCGCGGCGACCCGGGTGTCCAGGGCCGGCCCCCGCGCGACGAACTCGGCCACCTCCTGCTCGTAGGCCGGGTTCTGCTCGGTCCAGGACGTGTGCAGCCCGGCCTCCCGCACATGCTTCAGCAGGGCCCCCTGAAGCCGTTCCTCGGCGGCGGGGCCGAGCCCGAACGCCGTCTGCCAGGCCGCCCACGCCAGCTGCGGATCCGGCACTCCCGCGCCGTCCCGCGTCACCTCCGACAGCAGTTCGGCCCACCGCCCCGGGCACTGCGCGAGCACCGCGATCGCCGCCCGTACGTCAGCGCTGCGCTTGGTGTCGTGGGTCGACAGCACGGTCCCCGTGGCCGGCCAGTCGCGCTGCACCCGCGCGCAGTAGGCGTGGAAGTCCCGGGGCGACACGGCCGGACTCCCCGGATCGCCGCCCACCTCGTTCGCCGACAGCAGCGGCACATAGCGGTAGAACGAGGTGTCCTCCACCGACTTCGCCCGCAGCGCCGACGAGGTCTGCGCGAACCGCGCCCGGAACTCCACCTGGTCCGGCCCGTCCCCCCGGTCCAGCACCAGGTCCCGTACGGCGTCCACCGACCGGGCCTCCTCGGGCACCACGAACAGCGCGCGCGCCTCGGCCGCGGCCTCCTCGGTGACGACGAGGGAGGCGTCCTCGGAGGCGTACGGCCGGTACACCTCCATCCGTGCGAGCAGCTCGCACAGCGCGGTGCGCAGCGCCCACGGCGCCTGGTCGCGCAGGGAGAGGTCGGGGGAGCGCTCGCACAACCGGTGCGCCACCCGGGTGAGCCGTTCCACCTCCGCGACCAGTTCGTGCGTGAGGACGCGGTACGCGGCCCGCCGCACGGTCGCGTCCCACTCGCCGCCCCGGTCGGACTGCGCGGCCGTGAACCGCCGGTACTGTCCCAGCAGTTCGCCGGCCCCCGCCGCATCGGTGAACAGGCCGTCGACGTGCCGCAGCGCGTCGTAGCCGGTGGTCCCCGCGACCGGCCAGGCCCCGGGCAGCGCCTCCCCGTCGGCAAGGATCTTCTCGACGACGGTCCACCGCCCGCCGGTCGCCTGGTGCAGCCGCCGCAGATAGGCGTCCGGATCGGCGAGCCCGTCGGGGTGGTCGACCCGCAGCCCGTCGACGACACCCTCGTCCAGCAGCTGGAGGACCTTCGCATGGGTCGCGTCGAAGACGTCCGGCTCCTCGACCCGCACCCCGATCAGCTCCGAGATGCTGAAGAAACGCCGGTAGTTCAGCTCCGTTCGGGCCAGCCGCCACCACACCGGCCGGTACCACTGCGCGTCCAGCAGTTGCGGCAACGGCAGCTTCTCGGTGCCCTCCCGCAGCGGGAAGGCGTGGTCGTAGTACCTCAGCTCCCGCCCGTCCACCACGAACTGCTCGATCTCCGCGCCCAGCGGCCCGCCGAGCACCGGCAGCAGCACCCGGCCGCCCTGTGCCTCCCAGTCGATGTCGAACCACCGCGCGTACGTCGATTCCGGCCCCTCCCGCAGCACCTCCCACAGCGCCCGGTTGTGCCGGGGCGCCATGGCCATGTGGTTGGGGACGATGTCCAGGACAAGCCCGAGGCCGTGTTCCCGAGCGGTCCGCGCCAGTTCCCGCAGTCCCGCCTCGCCCCCCAGCTCCTCCCGCACCCGCCCGGGATCGACCACGTCGTACCCGTGCGACGACCCGGGCACGGCCTCCAGGACGGGGGAGAGGTGCAGATGGGAGACACCGAGCGAGGCGATGTAGGGCACGGCGTCCGAGGCGGCGGAGAAGGGAAACCCGGGCTGAAGCTGAAGCCGATAGGTGGCGCTAGGCACGACAGAGGTCATGGGTTCCTACGTACCCGCGACACGGCATTTGGAGCACCCTGACACGCGAGGACGCCCTGCTTTTCAGGGGCGCGGGGCTGTATCAATGTGCGGCTCCGCCGCGTGGGCGCGACCAGCCACACACAACCGGCACCCCGCAACGCACAACGCCTCCGTACGGCGCATCCCGCAGCCCTACGCAGGCCTCCGGAACACCACCAGACTCCGGTCCACCAACTCCACCCGCTCCCCGGCCGCCACCTTCACCCCGTCCACCGGCACCGCGTCCTCCCGCCCCGTGTCCACCACCATCTGCCACTGCGGCCCATGGTTCACCGGCACCACGAACTCCAGCGGCAGCGCCCCCGCGTTGACCATCAACAGGAACGAGTCGTCGCTGATCCGCTCCCCCCGCGCCCCCGGCTCGGAGATCGCGTTCCCGTTCAGGAACACGCTCAGCGCCCCCGCCTGTGACGAGTCCCAGTCCCGCTGCACCATCTCCCGCCCCTCGGGCGTGAACCACGCGATGTCCGACAGCTCGTCGTGCGTACCCTCCACCGGCCGTCCGTGGAAGAACCGCCGCCGCCGGAAGACCGGATGGTCCCTCCGCAGCCACACCATCGCCCGAGTGAACTCCAGGAGATCGCCGAACGGCGCACCCTCGTCCCCCTCCTCCTCACCGGAGGGCCACGGCACCCAGGACACCTCGTTGTCCTGGCAGTACGCGTTGTTGTTGCCGCCCTGGGTCCGCGCGAACTCGTCGCCGTGGCTGAGCATCGGCACGCCCTGCGACAGCATCAGCGTCGCGATGAGGTTGCGCATCTGCCGGACCCGCAGCGCCGTCACGTCGGGGTCGTCCGTCTCGCCCTCGGCCCCGCAGTTCCAGGACCGGTTGTGGCTCTCGCCGTCCCGGTTGTCCTCGCCGTTGGCCGCGTTGTGCTTCTCGTTGTAGGAGACGAGGTCCCGCATCGTGAACCCGTCGTGGCACGTCACGAAGTTGATGGAGGCCAGCGGGCGCCGCCCGTCGTCCTGGTAGAGGTCGGAGGAGCCGGTCAGCCGGGACGCGAACTCCGCGAGCGTACGGGGTTCGCCCCGCCACAGGTCCCGTACCGTGTCCCGGTACTTGCCGTTCCACTCGGTCCACAGCGGGGGGAAGTTCCCCACCTGGTAGCCGCCCTCGCCGACGTCCCAGGGCTCGGCGATCAGCTTCACCTGGGAGACCACCGGGTCCTGCTGGACGAGGTCGAAGAACGACGACAGCCGGTCCACCTCGTGGAACTGCCGGGCCAGGGTCGCCGCGAGGTCGAAGCGGAACCCGTCGACGTGCATCTCGGTGACCCAGTACCGCAACGAGTCCATGATCAGCTGCAGCACGTGCGGGGACCGCATGAGCAGGGAGTTGCCCGTGCCGGTCGTGTCCATGTAGTAGCGCGGGTCGTCCGTCAGCCGGTAGTAGGAGGGGTTGTCGAGGCCCTTGAAGGAGAGCGTGGGTCCCAGGTGGTTGCCCTCGGCGGTGTGGTTGTAGACCACGTCGAGGATGACCTCGATCCCGGCCTCGTGCAGGGCCCGGACCGCCGACTTGAACTCCAGCACCTGCTGACCCCGGTCGCCCCAGGAGGCGTAGGCGTTGTGCGGGGCGAAGAAGCCGATGGTGTTGTAGCCCCAGTAGTTGCTCAGGCCCATGTCGGCCAGCCGGTGGTCGTTCACGAACTGGTGCACGGGCATCAGCTCCAGCGCCGTGACCCCCAGTTCGGTCAGGTGCTCGATGATCGCCGGGTGGGCGAGCGCCGCGTAGGTGCCGCGCAGCTCCTCGGGCAGCCCCGGGTGCCGCATGGTGAGGCCCTTCACGTGGGCCTCGTAGATCACCGTGTGGTGGTACTCGGTGCGGGGGCGGCGGTCGTCGCCCCAGTCGAAGTACGGGTTGACCACGACCGAGGTCATCATGTGCGGTGCCGAGTCGAGGTCGTTGCGCTTCTCGGGCGCGTCGAAGTGGTAGCCGTACACCTCCTCCCCCCACGTGACCGAGCCGCTGATGGCACGTGCGTACGGGTCGAGCAGCAGCTTCGCGGAGTTGCAGCGCAGCCCCCGCTCCGGTGCGTACGGGCCGTGCACACGGAAGCCGTACCGTTGCCCCGGCATCACGCCGGGCAGGTACGCGTGCCGCACGAACGCGTCCGTCTCGCGCAGTTCCACCGCCGTCTCGGAGCCGTCGTCGTCCAGCAGACACAGCTCTACTCGGTGCGCGGCCTCCGAGAAGACCGCGAAGTTGGTACCGGCGCCGTCGTACGTGGCGCCGAGCGGATACGCCTGTCCAGGCCAGACCTGCATGGATACGACTCTTCCAGTTGTCGCGCGCCGCTGGGGGCGACTCCGGGGGGAGTCTCCCCCAAACTGATGCAACCTCCTAGGACATACGTCCCTCCTGCCCAGCGGTGGACACATCGTGACGCCCCGAGGGCCACCGGTCTCGGGTCCCGGCGGCCCGATCGCTATGAATCGGCTCACTCCCCGCGCGGTAGCGCCCCGGAACAGGCAAGTCACGTGCGGTAGTTGAGAAACGACCTGTCCATCCGGCTGTATCGTCACCCGCTACCGGAGTACCCTTCCTTGATCGTTGCGTAGGGGTGAGCTCGGGGGAGCGGAAGGCGGTGCGTGGGTGGGCTCGGGAGGGCTGGAGTTGCCTCCTGGTGACGCGGGCGACACGGGTCACGAGGGGGACCCCACGGATGTCCCACCCGGCGCGGTGTCCCTGGCACGGCCGATGGAGCGGGGCTCGATCGGCCCGGAACTGGACTGGAACGCCGACGCCTGGCTCGAAGTGCGTACGCGCGCCCAGCGGGCCGGCCGCGCCTACATCTGGCTGAACCTCGTCGAACAGCGGCTGCGCGCCGTGGTGGCCGCCGTGCTGCGGCCCATCTACGAGCCCGTCCACGGCGACGACTGGGTGGTCGCCGCCGCCGGACCCGCCGGACAGGAGTGGGTGCAGCGGGCCGTCGCGGTCCGCGAGGTCAGCCGACGCAAGGGCTATCTGCTCGACCCCGCCGACGACAACACCCTGAGCTTCCTCACCCTGCCCCAGCTGCGCGAGCTGATGGTGCAGCACTGGCCCTGCTTCGAGCCCTACGTCGACGAGCGGCGCGACGTGGAACTGGCCCTGGACGAGCTGGAGGTCACCCGCAACGTCGTCTCCCGCAACCGGGCCCTGTCCGAGGCCGTCCTCGCCCAGGCCGAGCGCGCCTCCGCGAAGCTGCTGGAGATCCTGGGCGCCGGCAGCGACGTGCCCTCCGCGCGACGGCTGCCCGTCGACGCGGTCGAGGACCTCGTCGGCGACCGGTACGCGGACGTCGTCGGTGTCCACCCCGACCGCGTGCGGCTGCTGCGGCAGTTCCCCGCCGAGGACCTCTTCGGCGGGGCCCGCCGCCTCGACGCCATCGGCATAGGCCTGAACCTCCTCGTGCAGAACTTCTCCGGGCGGCGGCTCGTGCGGCTCGCCGAGTCCGGCTGCCGGGTGCGGCTGCTCTTCCTCAGCCCCGCCTCCAGTGCGGTGAAGCGGCGCGAACGCGAACTCGGTATAAAACGAGGCGAGTTGAGCCGTGCCGTGGAGATGAACATCCTCCATATGCGCCGGGTCCGCTCGCGGCTGCGCGACCCCGGTGCCTTCGAGATCCAGGTCTTCGACGAGACCCCGCGCTTCACCGCGTACCTCGTCGACGGCGACGGCTCGGACGGTGTCGCGGTCGTCCAGACCTATCTGCGGCGCACCCGGGGCATGGAGGCGCCGGTCCTCGTCCTGCGCGGCGGCAACCGGGTCCTCAAGGCGGACGAGAACGGTGAAGTCGGCCTTTTCGATACATACCGCGAGGAGTTCGAAGTGGCGTGGGCGGACTCCCGACCGGTGTCGTGAAGGGGGCCGCGCGGGGTGCCGCGACACGGTGCCCGCCTCCCCGGGGCGCGGCGAAGCGGAATGCGGCCCTCGGGTTGTCAGTGGCCCATGCGATGGTGGTGGTCACTGGGGGAAAGCACCACCAAGAAGGGGGGCCAGCATGGGTTGGCACCGGCAGCTGCTGATCGGCTTCGACCTGGAGACCACCGGGACGGACCCGCGCGAGGCGCGCATCGTCACGGGCGCGGTGATCGAGGTCAAGGACGGGGAGCCGGTCGGACACCGGGAATGGCTCGCCGACCCGGGTATGGAGATCCCGGAGGAGGCGGTGGCGGTGCACGGCATCACCAACGCCCGTGCGACGGCGGAGGGCAGACCCGCCGACCGGGTCGCCGACGCCATCGCCGACGTCCTCGTCTCCTACTGGAAGACGGGCGTCCCGGTCGTGGCGTACAACGCGGCCTTCGATCTGACCCTGCTCTCCGCCGAGCTGCGCCGGCACGCCCTGCCGTCCCTGCGCGACCGGCTCGGCGGCCTCGACCCGGCGCCCGTCATCGACCCGTACACGATCGACCGCTCCGTCGACCGCTACCGCCGGGGCAAACGCAACCTCGAAGCGGTCTGCGGTGAGTACGGCGTCCCGCTGGACGCCGCGCACAACGCCTCCGCCGACGCCCTGGCCGCCGCCCGCCTCGCCCGCGCGATAGCCGAGCGCCACCCGAAGGTCGCCGCCCTCGGCCCGGCCGAGCTGCACCGCCGCCAGATCGAGTGGTACGCGGAGTGGGCCACCGACTTCCAGGCCTTCCTCCGCCGCAAGGGCAACCCGGAAGCGGTCGTGGACGCGATCTGGCCGCTGCGCGAACTGGAGGACGAAACGGTATGACCGCGACAGCGATCTCCCTCCGCGAAGTACGCGACAGCGACCTGCCGTTGTTCTGGAGGCACTGGTCCGATCCCGAGGCACAGCGGACCGCCGCCTTCACCGGGGAGTACCAGTACGACCGGGCGCTCTTCGACAGCCACTGGGCGAAGCTCCGCGCCGACCCCGAGGTGCTGAACCGCACCGTGGTCGCCGACGGCGAGGCCGTCGGCTCGATCGCGGTCTTCGGCCCACCGGACGAACGCGAGGTCACCTACTGGATCGACCGCGCCCACTGGGGCCGAGGCATCGCCACGGCCGCCCTCACCGCCCTGCTCGACCTCGTGCCGAACCGTCCCCTGCACGCCTACGCGGCGGCGGACAACACCGGCTCGATCCGGGTCCTGGACAAGTGCGGCTTCGTCGTCACCGGCCACGACCGGGGATTCGCCCGGGCCCGGGACGCCGAGATCGACGAAGTGACGCTCATACTCCGGGGCGCCTGAGGCGGCACCGCGCGGATAGGAACGGGCACCGCGCGGATAGGAACAGGCACCGCGCGGATAGGAACGGGTACCAGCGGATCAGAACGGGTACCAGCGGACCGTCTCGTCGCCGTCCCGCAGCGAGGCGACCCGGCGTTCGAACTCGGCCTGTGCCGCGCGGTTGGTCGGCGCGTGCTGGGCGACCCAGGCGCAGCTGGCCGTCTCACGGGCACCCCGCAGCACCGAGCAGCCGTCCCACTCCCGTACGTCCCAGCCGTACGTGGCCGTGAAGGCGTCGTAGTCCCGCGTCGGCAGGCCGTAGCGGTCGTGGGAGAGGGCCATGACGACGAGGTCGTGTTCGCGGAGGTCGCCGGAGAAGGTCTCCAGGTCGACGAGGACCGGGCCGTCCGGGCCGATGTGGACGTTGCGGGGGAGCGCGTCGCCGTGGATCGGGCCCCGGGGCAGGCGCGGGGCGAGGGCGGCCGCGGCCGCCGCGAAGCCGTCCCGGCGCGCACGGAGACAGGCCGCGTCCGCCGGGTCGATCGCGTCACCGGCGAGGCGCAGCCAGCGCTCCACACCGCCCAGCAGGTCACGGCGGGGCAGGACGAAGCCAGGGGAGGGGAGGCTGTGGACCAGCCGTAGGAGTTCGGCCAAATCGCGTGGCTCGGCGGGGCGTACGGGATCGGGCAGACGGTGCCACACCGTCACCGGGTGTCCCTCCACCAGCAGGGCCTCCGGCTCGGCGGCCCGCACCGCCGGGACGCCCTGCCCGGTCAGCCAGTCGGCGATGCGCACCTCGCGCCGGGCCCGGTCGAGGAGTTCGGCGTCGCGACCCACCTTGACCACCAGGTCACCGGCGGCGAAGACCGCGTTCTCGCCCAGGGCGAGCAGCCGCGCCTCCCCGGCCGCACCGGGCAGCACACCGGCCGCGACCAGTACGTTCCGGGCCCGTGCCTCGTCCATCCGTCGCCTCCATGTTCCCTACCGCCGATGCCGCGCTCGTAGCGTCAGGTTCACGCCATCCACGGGTCAGTCTCGCATTCGCACAGGTCGGACCGTGTGCGCGGTGCCTTGACGCCCTGTCACACCCTCAGCACCATGACGGACATGACCTTGGCGACCGCGAAGCCGCAACGCCCGCGACCGGCCAAGCGGCGCACCCCGGCGGACGGTCGGGACCGGCGCCTGATCGATCACGGCGCCTGGTTCCTGGTGCTGCCCGCGCTGATCCCCATCCTGGTGCTGAGCGTCGGACCGCTGCTGTACGGGATCGCGCTGGCGTTCACGGACGCCCAGTCCGGCAGGACCGCGCCCACCCGGTGGATCGGCACCCTCAACTTCCAGGACCTGCTGCACGACACCCTCTTCTGGGAGTCGTTCCGCATCGGCCTACTGTGGGCGGTCGGGGTCACCGTCCCGCAGTTCCTGCTGGCCCTCGGCCTCGCTCTGCTCCTGAACCAGCCCCTGCGGCTGCGCTGGCTGGCCCGGGCACTGGCGATCATCCCCTGGGCGATGCCCGAGGTGGTCGTCGGCATCATGTGGCGGCTCGTCTACAACCCCGACGCGGGCATCCTCAACGAGACCCTCCGCGACCTGGGCCTGGGCGACGGCCGCGACTGGCTGAGCGGACTGGCCACCGCGCTCCCCGCCGTCGTACTGGTCGGGGTCTGGGCGGGCATGCCGCAGACGACCGTCGCGCTGCTCGCCGGGTTGCAGAACACCCCGCGCGAGCTGCACGAGGCCGCCGCGATGGACGGCGCGGGCGCCTGGCGCCGCTTCCGCACGGTCACCTGGCCCGCCATCAGACCCATCGCCCTCGCCATCTCGGCCCTCAACCTGATCTGGAACTTCAACTCCTTCGCCCTGGTGTACGTCCTGACCAACGGCGGACCGGGCGGCCGTACCCGTCTGCCGATGCTCTTCGCCTACGAGGAGGCCTTCCGCTACGGGCAGTTCGGGTACGCGGCGGCGATGGGATGCGTGATGGTCGCGGTGATCTCGACCGTCCTGGCGTTCGTGCTGGTGGGCCGACTGCGGCGGGGTGGCGACGCATGAAGAGCGGCAGGGCGGCGCGCGCCGGTCAGTACCTGGCCCTCGTCGCGTATCTCGTCTTCCTCGCGTTCCCCTTCCTCTGGCTGCTTTCCACCGCCTTCAAACCGGCCCGTGAACTGGGCAGCCTCCATCCGACCTGGATCCCGGAGGACCCGACCCTCGCCAACTTCCGGCAGGCCTTCGACGAGCAGCCCCTGCTCCAGGCCGCGCTCAATTCGCTCCTCGCGGCGGTCGGCGCGGCCCTCGTCGCCGTACTGATCGCGACCCCGATGGCGTACGTCATGGCCCGGCACCGCACGACGCTGTCGCGGCTGGCGAGCGGCTGGGTGGTGGTCAGCCAGGCGTTCCCGTTCGTGCTGGTGATCATCCCGCTCTTCCTGGTGCTGAAGAACCTCCGGCTGATCAACTCCGTGCCCGGACTGATCATGGTGTACGTCGTGTGGGCGCTGCCGTTCGCCCTGTGGATGCTCGTCGGCTACGTGCGGGCGGTGCCCGCCGAGTTGGAGGAGGCGGCGGCGGTCGACGGGGCCGGGAGGCTGCGCACCCTGGTGTCGGTGACGGCGCCGCTGCTGGCGCCGGGCATCGTGGCGACGGCGCTGTTCGCGTTCATCACCGCGTGGAACGAGTTCTTCTTCGCGCTGGTCCTGCTCAAGACCCCGGAGAAGCAGACCCTGCCGGTCGTCCTGACCCACTTCATCGGGGCGGAGGGCGTGGCCGACCTCGGCCCGCTGGCCGCCGCCGCGTTCCTCGCGACGCTGCCCTCGCTGGTCGTCTTCGCGGTCATCCAGAAACGGATCACGGGCGGCATGCTCGCCGGGGCGGTGAAGAACTGATGCGCGCACGACGGCTCGTCACGGCCCTGCTGCTGTGCCTCCTCGTGGCCGGCTGCACCGACGGCTGGGGTACCTCCGACGACGGCCGGATCACCCTCCGCTTCCAGTCCCTGGCCTGGCAGGAGGAGTCCGTCGCCGTCAACAAGGAGCTGGTGAGGGAGTGGAATGCCGCCCATCCCGGCGTCGAGGTCGAGTACGTCCAGGGGAGTTGGGACAGCGTCCACGACCAACTGCTCACCTCCTTCGAGGGAGGTGAGGCGCCGGACATCATCCACGACGCCTCCGACGACCTCGCTGACTTCGCCTACGGCGGCTACCTCGCCGACCTGCGGGAGCTGCTGCCCGAGCGGCTCAGGGCGGACATCCCGCGGCACAGCTGGGAGACGACGACCTTCGGCGAGGGGATCTACGGGGTGCCGTTCCTCCAGGAGCCCCGGGTCCTCATCGCCAACGCCGACCGGCTGCGCGAGTCGGGGGTGCGGCTTCCGACCCCGGAGGACCCGTGGACCTGGACGGAGTTCCGCGAGGTGGCGAAGGAGCTGAGCGGCGGCGGGAAGTACGGCGTGGCCTGGCCGCTGAAGGAACCGGTGTCGGCCACGCTGAACCTCTCCCTCTCGGCGGGCGGACAGCTGTTCCACCGGGACGCGGACGGCAAGGTGGAGGTCCGGTTCGAGGAGTCCGACGCGGTCGTGCCGCGGACCGTGCGCGACGCGGTGAACAGCGACGGGAGCGCGCCCGCCACCACCCTCGGTATGGGTGGCTCCGACACCCTGCCCGGCTTCTTCGGCGGCCGGTACGCGATGGTCCCGCTCGGCTTCTCGTACCGTCAGCAGATCGTCCAGCAGGCCCCGCAGGGCTTCGACTGGCGGGTGCTGCCCGCCCCGGTCGGCGCGGGCGGGCTCACCCAGGGCGTCAGCCCGCAGACCCTCTCCGTCGCCGAGGACAGCCCGCACAAGGAGGAGTCCGCCGCGTTCATCGACTTCCTCCTGCGCCCCGAGAACATGGTCCGCCTCGCCCTCGGCGACTGGATGCTGCCGACCGGCACGGAGGCCCTCCGGGATCCCGCCCTGCGCACGACCGAGTACGACTGGGCCACGGGGGTCGCGCTCGCCGGGTATCTCCGGCCGGCGCCCGCGCAGTCCGTGCGCGGTTATCCGGAGTGGAAGGACAAGGTCGCCACACCCGCGTACCAGGAGTACTACAGCGGTGCGATCGGCCTGGGTGAGCTGCGGGAACGGTTGGAGGACGACGGGAACCTGGTGCTGGCGCGCTATCAGCGGTGAGGTGGGGTCTGGGTGGGGTGCGTTGTCGGG
>NZ_JARGEE010000133.1:0-21153 GCF_033794485.1 Streptomyces sp. MB09-02B | reverse complement strand
CGCCGAGACCGCCAAGCTCGCCCCCGTCGGCGTGGAACTCCCGCCCGGCGGACGCGAGCTGGTGCTCAAGCCCGACCCGGACGTGCTCAAGGGCGAGGACACCGAGTACCCGGTGTTCATAGACCCCCAGTGGTACACGCCGCGCGCCACCGCGTGGACGATGGCGTCCAAGTACTGGGCGTCGTCACCGCAGTGGAAGTTCAACGGCAAGCACGACGCCGGCATGGGCTACTGCAACTGGGACTACTGCGCCCCGCACGACACCAAGCGGCTCTTCTACCGGGTGCCCACGTCCAAGTACGCGGGCCGGACGATCCTGTCCGCCGAGTTCGTGGTCCGCAACACCTGGTCGGCCTCGTGCTCGAAGCGCGAGGTCGAGCTGTGGCGGACGAAGGACATCTCCTCGTCGACGACATGGGATTCGCAGAACGCCTCCGGGTTCTGGATCAAGCAGCTGCGGTCCAGCTCGTTCGCGTACGGCTTCAGTGGCTGCGCCTCCAAGGACGCCGAGTTCGACGTGAAGGCGGCGGTGCAGGAGGCCGCGAACGGCAAGTGGCCGACGATGACGTTCGGGCTGCGCGCCGGCAGCGAGAGCGATGCGTACGGCTGGAAGCGGTTCTCGGACAAGGCGTACCTGCGGGTGAAGTACAACCGCCCGCCGCGCCAGGTGAAGATGTCGCAGCTCGCCATGGAGTACGGCGGCACCTGCAAGGCACCCGAGAACAAGCCCCGGGTGCGCACCCTCGGCAAGATCTACGCCCACAACATCACCGACCCGGACGACGACAACATCGCCCTCCAGTTCCAGGCGTCCTGGGACTCCGGTGACGGCAAGGGCGTGATCGCCCGGTGGAAGCCGGACCGGACCGGCTACAAGAAGTCCGGTTCCAGCTTCTCGATCGGGCTGCCCTCGTCGGTGCCGAAGAACAAGACGGTCAACTGGTACGTCCGGTCGTACGACGGCGCCCAGTACTCCCCGTGGTCCCACGGGGGCAACGCGACGGGCTGCTACTTCGTCTACGACACCAGCGTGCCCAGGGCCCCGTCGGTCGGCTCGGGCCAGTATCCGGCGTCCGACCCGGAGGACCCGGAGGACCCGTGGTACGACGGGGTCGGCCAGTACGGCACGTTCGCGATCGACTCGCCCGAGTCCGACGTGGTCCGCTACCGCTACGGCTTCAACACCGACCCGTCCGGCTCCCACCAGGTCACCACCAGCGCCGGCGCCGCCAAGTCCGTACAGCTGCTGCCGGCGAAGCCGGGCCTGAACTTCGTCACCGCCCAGGCGTTCGACCAGGCGGGCAACGGCTCCGAGATCCGTACCTACCAGTTCCGGGTCAAGTCCGGGCAGCCCGAGCGGGCCACCTGGAACCTCGACGAGGGAGCCGGTGCCACCACGGCCGCCGGCACGACGTCCCCGCGGACCGTGCGCCTGCACGGCGGGGCCACCCTCGGCGCCGAGGGCCGCACGGGCACCGCCCTGCACCTCGACGGCACGTCCGGGTACGCCGGCTCCGACCTCACCGTGGTCGACACCTCGGACAGCTTCTCCGTCGCGGCCTGGGCCCGGCTCGACCGGATGCCGGACAACGCGGCGATCATCGCCGCCCAGCCCGGCAACCACTCGCCCGGCTTCGAGCTGTACTACTCCAGGGATTTCGACCGGTGGGTGTTCAACCAGTACACCTCCGACACGGCCGGGGCCTCCATCGCCCGTGCCATGGCCGCCGCCCCCGGCGACGCCAAGGCGGGTGAGTGGACCCATCTGGTCGGCGTGTACGACGGCAAGGCCAAGCAGCTGCGGCTGTACGTGAACGGCAAGCTCGCCGGCTCCACCGCGTACTCCACCGCCTGGGAGGCCCGCCGGGGCCTGCAGTTGGGCGCCGGTGTCTACAGCGGCACCCACAAGTCCTTCTTCCCCGGCACCCTCGACGACCTGAGAGTCTTCGACCGGGCGGTCAGCGCCACCGAGGCGGCGCGACTCCAGCAGAACCAGGAACTCACCGGCGGCCGTCCGGCCCGCGCCGTCTTCCCGCTCGACGAGGAGACCGGAGCCACCGAGGTCGTCGGCGCCGCCACCGCGCAGCCCCTGACCCTGCACGGCGGCGCGACCGCGGGCACGGGCGGCGTCGCGGGCAACGCCCTCGGCCTCAACGGCACGACGGGGTACGCGGCCACCGACCGGCCGGTGCTCAACACCGCCGGCTCCTACACCGTGTCGGCCTGGGCGAAGCTGCCCGAGGGCGGCGCGACCGGCAACCGCACCGTGCTCAGCCAGAGCGGCACGTACTACAGCCCGTTCTATCTGTCGTACGAGTCGGAGGCGAACACCTGGAGCGTGCGGACCTCGCTGCAGGACGTCGAGGCGGGCAACATCAGCGAGCAGGTGGTGCGGGGCACCCAGCCCGCGCGCCCCGGTGAGTGGACCCACCTGGTGGCCGTCCACGACGCCACCGCCCAGCAGATCCGCCTCTACGTCAACGGGCGCCTCCAGGGCACCGACGCCGCGCCCAAGGCGTGGGAGGCCCAGGGTGCCGTGCAGGTCGGGCGGACCGTCTGGCAGGGCAGGTACGTCGACCACTTCTCCGGGAGCATCGACGACGTACGGCTCTTCGACCGGCCCGTCGCCGACGACGAGGTCCGCCAGATCTTCCAGCGGCGGCCCCTGGTCAAGAGCCGCTGGACGTTCGAGGCGACCACCGGCACCGGCCCCGTCACCACGCCGAACGCGGCGGGCGGCGGTCCCCTCACCCTGAACGGCGGTGCGAAGAAGTCCGACACGGCCTTCATCGACGACGGCGGCCTGGAACTGGACGGTGTCGGCGGCTACGCGGCCACCACCTCCGTCCCGGTCGACACCAGCGCCAGCTACACCGTCGCCGCCTGGGCGCAGGCAGCCGCGCTGCCCAAGCACGGAGTGACGCTGGTCAGCGCCGAGGGCTCCGCCCAGAACGCCTTCGAGGTCCGCTTCGTCCCGCACGCCACCGACCCGGACGGCCTCGGCCACTGGGAGCTGACGGTGGCCGACAAGGACGGCTCGGACGCCACCGTCGTCCGCGTCGAGAACAGCGAGTTCTTCGACGCCCGGGAATGGAACCACCTCGCCGTGGTCTACGACGGCTTCGCCAAGCAGGCCCGGCTGTACGTCAACGGCACCCTCCAGGTGGTCTCCTGCGGTGACGACGGCGACGGCGACGGCGAGACCGACGAGGACGCGTGCGCGGACCAGGTCTCCTGGGCGGAGAACACGCTGGCCTTCAAGGCGGCCAAGTCCCTCCAGATCGGGCGCGCCAAGAACGGCGGCTCGTGGGGCGAGTACTTCCCCGGCCTCGTCGACGACGTGTGGACCTTCCAGGGCGCGCTGACCGACGAGCAGATCGAGAAGCTCGCCACCACCTGGTTCGACGTGCCGACCGAGGTTCCGGGCGTCGGCTGACGGCCTACGGCTCCACCCTTTCTTCCTTCCCGGCCCGTCCCTCTGGGGACGGGCCGGTACACCTCCCACGAGGATTGACGATCACTCATGTCTCCAACATCCCGATCGCGACTGCGTTCCGCAGTGCGACGCAGGGTGGCGCTGACCCTGTCCGCCGTCATGGTGGGCACGGTGCTGCAGACCGCCGCCGCTTCCGCGACCATCCCGAGGACCCCGACCGCCGGGCGTGACCTGCCCGGCCTGCCGTCGGCCGAGAAGCCCGTCAAGGGCAAGGACATCCGCACGGGCGAACACCGCCCCACCGCCAAGGGCCCCAGGACGCCCCGGGCCACCCCGAAGGCCGCCTGGCCGAAGGAGGGCGCGGCACTGGTCAGCGTGACCGGCGCCGAGTCCTCGAACCGGGCGGGCGCAGACAGGACGCCGGTGCGGTTCACCACCCGTACCGCCGACCGGACCGCCAAGCGGGCTGCCACCCAGGACCCCGCCGACCGGGCCACCGCCCAGGACACCGCCGCCCAGGAAACCCCCGCCGCCCGCGTCCTCGGACACACCGCCGCCCAGCGCGCCGGCGTGGACGGGGTGCTCTTCACCCTGGAGGGCGGCGGCACCGTCGACGCCCGGCTCGACTACTCCTCCTTCGCGGAGGCGTACGGCGGCGGCTACGGGTCCCGCCTCACGCTGGTGGAGCTTCCCGCGTGCGCCCTGGACAAGCCCGACAAGACGGAGTGCCGCACCGCGACCCCCGTCGAGACGGTCAACGACACCGAGCGGCAGACCCTGACCGCGTCGAAGGTGGCACTGCGCTCCTCCGGCCCGACGCTGTTCGCGGCCGTCGCCGCCGCCGAGGAGACCGCCGGCAAGGGCGACTACTCCGCCACCCAGCTGTCCCCGTCCGCGACCTGGGACACCGACCTCAACACCGGTGACTTCAACTGGTCGTACGACATCCCGGTGCCGGAGGTTCCCGGCGGGCTGACCCCGGACCTGGGGCTGTCCTACCAGTCGGGGCGGATCGACGGGCAGACCGGCACCACCAACAACCAGTCCTCCTGGGTCGGTGACGGCTTCGACCTGTGGTCCGGCTTCATCGAGCGCCGGTACAAGCCGTGCTCCGACGACGGGGTGAAGAACGCCGACGGCGACAAGCCCGGCGACCTGTGCTGGGGCTACGACAACGCGTTCATCACCTTCAACGGCAAGGGCGGCGAACTCGTCCCCACCGGTGAGGACGACTTCCGGTTCAAGCAGGACGACGGCAGCCGTATCAAGCGCCTGCGCTCCGCCGAGCGCGGCAACGGCGACGACAACGGCGAGTACTGGCGCCTGACCGACCCGGACGGTGTGCGCTACTACTTCGGCTACAACCGGCTGCCCGGCTGGGCCGCCGGCAAGGAGACCACCGACTCCACCTGGACGGTCCCGGTCTTCGGTGACGACTCCGACGAGCCCTGCCACAAGACGGCCTTCGCGGACTCCTGGTGCCAGCAGGCGTGGCGCTGGAACCTCGACTACGTCGAGGACCCGCACGGCAACGCGGTCGCGTACTACTACGACCAGGAGAAGAACTCCTACGGCCGCAACCTCAAGGCCAAGGACGACACCCGCTATGTGCGCGGCGGTTCCCTGGACCGGATCGAGTACGGCCTGAAGTCCGCCGACCTGTACGGCACCAAGCCGCTCGCCAAGGTCGACTTCACCACGTCCGAGCGCTGCCTGCCGGACGCGAAGACCACCTGCAAGGACATCGGCAAGGACGCCTTCTACTGGTACGACACCCCCTGGGACCTCAACTGCGAGGAGGGCAAGGACTGCGACCGGGGCAGGCTGTCCCCGGTGTTCTTCACCCGTGACCGGCTGACCGGTGTCACCACCGAGGTCCTCAAGGGCGACGCCCCCGCCAAGGTCGACTCCTGGAAGCTGGACCACAGATGGGGCAAGGCCGACGTCGACTACCAGCTGCTGCTGGACTCCGTACAGCACACCGGTCACTCCGCGACCCCGGCGATCACCCTGCCGAAGACCACCTTCGGCTACGCCCAGCTCGCCAACCGGCTCGACAAGACCGGTGACGGCTACGCGCCGTTCATCAAGTCCCGGCTGTCCACCGTCGCCGACGAGTACGGCGGCCAGGTCGACATCAACTACTCGGAGCCCGTCTGCTCCTTCGATGCGCTGCCGACCCCGGAGAAGAACACCACCCGCTGCTACCCGCAGTTCATCGGCGGCGACGCGGACGACGCGCCCGAGCGGCAGTGGTTCAACAAGTACGTCGTCACCTCCACCGTCAAGACCGACCGCACCGGCGGCGCACCCGACAGCGTGACCCGGTACGAGTACCTGGGCGGCGCGGCCTGGCACTTCGACACCGACGACGGCCTGACCAAGCAGAAGCACAAGACGTGGTCGCAGTGGCGCGGCTACGGCCATGTGCGGGTGAAGACCGGCGGCCAGGGCGGCGCCATGAAGAGCCAGCAGGACACGTACTTCCTGCGCGGCATGGACGGCGACCGTGAGTCCGGCTCCGGCGGCACCAAGAAGGTGTCCGTCTCCCTCGACAGCGGCGAGGGCGACCCGATCACCGACCACGAGTCGGCGGCCGGCTTCGCCTACAGGACCGTCGCCTACTCGGGCGTCGACGGAAAGGCCCTGTCGAAGACCGTCAGCCGGCCCTGGCACCACGAGACGGCGAAGAAGGCGCGCGACTGGGGCACCGTCACCGCCAACCTGACCGGGACCGCCCGGACGCAGTCCTGGACCTCACTGGACGCCGGCGCCGGCAGTTCCTGGGCGTCGACGGCGACCGAGTCGACGCACGACACCGTCGCCGGCCGTGTCATCCGCGTCGACGACCTCGGTGACACCGGCACCGCGGCGGACGACCGCTGCACCCGCACCACCTACGCCCCCGGTGACCTCCTCACCCTCGTAGCCCGGGAGGAGACCGTCCTCGGCGCCTGCTCCCGCACCCCGAACCGTGCCAAGGACGTCGTCTCCGACGTGCGCACCGCCTACGACGGCGGCGCGTACGGCGTGGCCGCGACCAAGGGCGAGGCCACCGCGTCCGCGACGCTGAAGAGCCACGACGGCAGCACGGCCACCTACCTGGAGTCCAAGGCCACCTTCGACTCCTACGGCCGGCAGCTCACCACCACCGACCTGACCGCCGACATCAAGATCACCGGCACGGGTGAACCCGTCCGTACGGCCCGCAAGGACGGCCGGACGACGACCACCGCCTACAGCCCCGCGAGCGGCTTCCCCACCAAGGTCACCGAGACCAGCCCGCCCGCCAAACCGGGCGTCGGGTCCACGGCACAGACCACCGTGACCGAGTTCGAGGCACTGCGCGGCCGCCCGTCCGCCCAGGTCGACCCCAACAACAAGCGCGCCGAGTTCCAGTACGACGCTCTCGGCCGCTCGCACAAGATCTGGCTGCCCGACCGGCGCACCAGCCAGACCCCGAGCCACGAGTTCACGTACTTCATCGACGAGAACAAGCCGGCCGCGATCCGCACCCAGACCCTCGACAACAACGGTGGCCAGCGCGCCTCGTACGTCATCTACGACGGCTTCCTGCGCGAGCGCCAGACCCAGGAACCTGGCCCCGAGGGCGGCCGGATCCTCACGGACGTCTTCTACGACGAACGCGGCCTGACCGGGCGGACGTTCGCGCCGTACTTCAACGACCAGGCCGCCCCCAACCGCGACCTGTTCAAACCGGCCGACGCGCTCACCGTGGAGACCCAGACCTGGCACACCTACGACGGGCTCGGCCGGGAGACCGAGACCCGGGACGTCGCCGGCAACGGTGACGGCGGCGCCGTCCTCGGCACCACCCGCACGATCTACGGCGGCGACCGCACCACCGTCATCCCGCCGGAGGGCGGCACCACGACCACCGCGATCGCCAACGCCCGCGGTCTGGTCACCGAGCTGCGCCAGCACCACGCCCGCAGCGCCGACGCCGCCTACGACACCACCAAGTACGGCTACACCCCGAAGGACCAGCTGGAGAAGGTCACCGACCCGGCCGGCAACACCTGGGGCTACGCGTACGACCAGCGTGGCCATGAGACCCGGACGGAGGACCCCGACCGGGGCACCACGATCCGTGACTACGACGACCGCGGCCTGCTCACCACCACCAAGGACGCGCACGGCACCGTCCTCGCCCACCTCTACGACGGCCTCGACCGCCGGACCGAGCTGCGGGAGGGCTCCGACACCGGGACCCTGCGCGCCAAGTGGACGTACGACACCGTCAGCGGCGCCAAGGGCTTCCTCGCCGAGGCCACCCGCTACATCGGCGGCGACGCGTACACCTCCAAGGTCACCCAGTACGACCGTCTGTACCGCCCGATGCGCACCGCGGTCGTGGTCCCCGAGCGGGAGGGCGCCCTCGCCGGCACCTACGAGACCGGTACCGCCTACCTGCCTTCCGGGCTGGTCCAGGGCGTGAGCTGGTCCGCGGCCGGCGCGCTGCCGGGCGGCGGCTACTCGTTCGCCTACGAGCCGGACACCCTGCGGCCCGTCTCGGTCCTGGGCGACGGCTTCAAGGCCGAGACCGGCTACTCCAAGACCGGCAAGCCGCTCCAGTACAAGATGTACGGCACCGCGGCCGGGGCCAAGCCGGTCCAGGTGACCAACACCTACGAGTGGGGCACCCAGCGCCTGGCGACCTCCCGGGTCGACCGGCAGGACGTGGCCGGGGTCGACCGGCACAACAGCTACCGCTACGACCAGGCGGGCAACATCCTGTCCGTCTCGGACACCTCCCGCTCCGGCACCGACACCCAGTGCTTCGGCTACGACCACCTCCAGCGGTTGACCGAGGCCTGGACGCA
Organism: Streptomyces sp. MB09-02B; assembly: GCF_033794485.1. Taxonomy (NCBI): domain Bacteria; kingdom Bacillati; phylum Actinomycetota; class Actinomycetes; order Kitasatosporales; family Streptomycetaceae; genus Streptomyces; species Streptomyces sp. MB09-02B. The sequence continues at coordinate 12,873 of NZ_JARGEE010000133.1, read as the reverse complement.
GGGCGACAAGACCTGCGCCACCGCCCCGTCCGGCGGCGCGGTGGGCGGCCCGGCGCCGTACTGGCAGTCCTACACCTACGACAAGACCGGCAACCGTCTCACCGAGACCCTGCACGACCCCTCGGGTGACAGCGCCAAGAACACCGAGCGGACGTACGCCTACCCGACGCCGGGCAGCGCCCACCCGCACGGCCTGGAGTCGGTCACCACGCGTCGCCCCGACGGCACCACCGCCAAGGAGTCCTACGGCTACGACGCGACCGGTAACACCACGACCCGCGGCGGTCAGGAACTGGACTGGGACGCCGAGGGCCATCTGGCCAAGGTCACCGAGGGCGGGAAGGTCACCGAGTACGTCTACGGCGCCGACGGAAGCCGGCTGATCGGCCGCACGGGCTCGGCGACCACGCTCTACCTCGGCCACACCGAGGTCACCCTCACCAAGGGGGCGGACAAGCCCAAGGCCACCCGCTACACCCCGCTCGGCGGTGGCCACCAGGCCGTCAAGTCCGACAACGGGGCCATTTCCTTCACCCTCGCCGACCACCAGGGCACCGGCCAGCTCGCGGTCGACGCCGCCACCCAGCAGCTGACCCAGCGCCGCACGCTGCCCTTCGGCGGCACCCGGGACACGGCACCGACCGCATGGGTCGGCTCCAGGGGCTTCGTCGGCGGCACCGACGAGACGTCCGACACCGGGTTCGTCCACCTCGGGGCCCGTGAGTACGACCCCACGACCGGCCGCTTCCTCAGCGTCGACCCGGTCATGGACCTCACGGACCCGCAGCAGCTCAACGGCTACGCGTACGCCGAGAACTCGCCGATCACCTTCAGTGACAGCAACGGTCAGTGGAAGTGGTGGGACAACACCGTCAAGAAGGCCAAGCAGGTCGGGTCCGGCCTCAAGAACGGCGCCATCGACGGCTACTACGACGTCGCCGAGAGCGTCTACACGGTCACCGACACCTTCGGCTGGACGAGCGGCAACGCCCAGAAGATCAAGAACGACCGCGCGGGCAAGGGTCTGGTCAGCGTCTACAACACCATCCGGGGACCGGACCAGGGCGGTGCCTGGTACAAGATCTCTTACTGGATCGGCAAGTTCCTGGTGCCGTTCCTGCCCGGGGCGTCCGGCGTCGGCGGCGGCGCCAAGGCGGCGTCGAAGCCGGGCAGCGTCGTCAAGGCCGTCAAGGGTGTCCTCGGGCACCTGTTCTCGGGCGCGGCGAAGAAGTCGGCACCGCCGAAGGCGGCACCGCCGAGGATCGTTCCCCGTCCCGGTGTCAGCACCCGCGGCGTCGGCGGCAAGAGCGCACCCACTGTGGAGGTCCAGAAGGCCCCCACGGGCTGGACCCATGCCAGCCAGATGGAGGAGGCATCGTCCCAGGTCGCCGACTTCGCCCTCAAGAACTACTCGAGGAGCAAGAAGGGAAAGACCTATGTCGGCGCCTACAACACCGAGACAGGGGACATCGCCCTCGCCCAGTCCGGCGGATGCAAGCCCGGACCCAGTTACTGTGCTGAGGGCAACGCCGTTCGGGCGCTCGGCGGCGACCCCACGAAGGTGCGGTTCACCATCGCCTACACGGTGAAGGAGGAAGCGGGCGGCCATCGGGTGGCGGTGATGAAGCCGGTCTGCAGGCAGTGCCAGGTGGACTACGGGTCTCCGTTCCAGTTTGAATCAGGCGCCGTTCCCGAAGAGGGCGGCATCTGGTGGCATCAGTTCTTCTAGAGGGGGATGAAATCCGTGAATGCCATGGAGTTGGAGATCGGTCTGTACGACTGGTCCAAGCTCCCGTGCCGTGGGTGCGGCTCCGCGGAGCACGTCCCCGGGGAGCTGCTGCGGATGGCCCGTGCGCAGACGCCGGAGGAAGCGGTGCCGAGGGACATCGAGTTCCATGTGATCCAGGACAGCTGGGCGACGGAGACCGCCGTCCCGGTCGCCCGGGTCCTGATGGCCGCGCTGGCCGACCCGCGGGTGACGTCGGCGGCCCGGCATCATTGCCTCGACCTGCTCTCCTCGTTCGTCGTTGTGGATGACGACGACATCGCGGAAGCGTGCAAGGACGCGGCGCGGTCCGGCATCTGGACGCTGTACGAGGAGGTGCTGTCCGGCAGGGCCCCCGGGACCGCCCTGCTGGCCTACTGGGTCCTGTACGAGGTGGAGACCGTCCCGGCGCGGCTGGAGCGGCTCCTGGAGGCGGCGCGGCATCTGCTGCCGGACGACCTGCGCATGGACTGACAGGCTGACGAGTGAACGGGCAGGACATCCGCCGAGGAGGTGGGTGCCCTGCCCGTTCGCGTCACGTTGCAGGGGAACCCGGCGCCGTTCCGGCGCCGGGCGGCATCTGGGAGAGGCAGGGGCACGAGGGGATGAAAGCCGTGAACGCCATGGAGTTGGAGATCGGTCTGTACGACTGGTCCTCGCTGCCATGCCGCAGTTGCAAGTCCGCGGACCACGTCCCCGGTGAACTGCTGCGGATGGCCCGCGCACAGACGCCGGAGGAAGCCAAGCCGAGGGACATCGAGTTCCACGTGCTCCAGGACAGCTGGGCGACGAAGACCGCCGTTCCCGTCGCCCGAGCGCTGATGGCGGGCCTGGCGGACCGGAGCGTCCCGCTGGCCGCCCGGCATCATTTCCTGGACTTGCTGAGTTCGTTCGTCGTTGTGGATGACGACGATATCGCCGAGGCTTGCAAGGACGCGGTACGGGCCGGCATCTGGTCGCTGTACGAGGAGGTTCTCTCGGGCCGGTCCCAGGACACTGCCCTCTTCGCCTACTGGCTCCTGCTGGAGGCGGAGACCGCGCCGGCCAGGCGGGAACGGCTCCTCCAAGTAGCGAGGGATCTGCTGCCGGAGAACCTTCACCTGGACGACTGACAACTGACACGGGAACGGGCAGGACACACGCCGAGGAGGCGGTGTCCTGCCCGCTCCCGTTTCATGTCGCGGGCCGCCGGCGGGGCGCATCCACGTCACAACAGAGTGCTGACGGATTGCTCGCGTCTACCCTCACCTGTATGACGACCGATTGGATGGCGGAGTACCAACGCATGGCTCGGGGACGACGCTTTGATGGACTCAGCCGTCCACCCGCGAGGCAGGTCGCCTCCCCGCCGCCGCTGTCCGAAGCGGAGATCTGCGAAGCGGAGGCGGAGTTGGGCATCGCGTTCCCGGACCAGTACCGAGAGTACTTGCTCCGGCAGAGCGCCGGCGGCGCGGTGAACCGCCTATGCCGATCTGCGGCAGGCTGGGGCTGGCATGGGGACTCAAGCACCAACTACGACCTGCTCACCACTGACTTCCCGCATCCCAGCTCCTACCGCGCTTACGAGGATGAGCTGGACGCGCGCGAGCCGCTGACGCAGGACTTCTCGGACCACAACGCCTACCGGGCGGCATGGGAGCAGTGGGACGCTGAGTACGGGGTGTTCCAGGAGCGCAAGACGTCCGGCGCTGTATTCATCCAGGAAAACGGTTGTGGCTTCTCGACCCTGCTCGTTGTCACCGGTCCGCACCGGGGCTCACTGTGGTTCGACGGCCGGGCCACCTGCGACCTGATCCTTCCTCTGAACCTGGGCCGTCAGCCCGTGTCCTTCACGGACTGGCTCGCTCGAGGGTCCATGAACCTGGTCAGCTGGTGAACGTGGCCGGGCGGATCCGGTCCGGCAGCCCGGTCGCAAAGTCCCCAAGCTGACCATTAGTTGGTCCACCGCGCGAGAGTGACGCAAAACCTGTGGTTCCTGGGCGCGTTGAGCGCCGTCCGCGTCGCGACGCGGAGCATGGATGGCGCTCGACGAATGCTGGCCGTAGCCGTCGCCCACCAGCCTTTGTGGACTGCGTGGTGGCGGAGAGTACGGCTCGGTTCGCTCTCGCCGGCACGGCGACGAGGGAGCGCGCCGCCCTTCCTCCGCAGGCGACTGCGTGGCGAAAGTGCACTGGCTGCGATCGCTCGCCCCACAGTGCCGTAGCAAGCGTCGCCGAGACCGTCGACCCCGCCGTCATCGCCACCAGCAGACGCCGAGTAGCACCCCGAACGTGGCCGATGCCAGTTGCGAGGCCGCCAGCGACACGACGCCGCTCGCTTCCCATGCGAACAGGCACGCGCGGAGTGAGCCGATCCTGCGGTTGTCCAGATCGCACAACTCTCCTCAGTAGGCCGCAGCGCTGACCTGCGCACCATCTGCACGATCGCGGCACGCGCGGCCACCAACTGGCCACCACCTGGCGCAACGGACACTGGCCGTCAACCCTCGGACCTACGCATTACGATGCATAGACCACCGACGTCCGGTTTGACCGAATCCCAAGGTCAATATAAGCCAAGAACCCCAGGTCAAAGGCTTGGCCAGGGGTTCACCATGGAGCCACCTTCGGGATTCGAACCCGAGACCTACGCATGACGAGACCATGAGCGATCGTGTTGCCTGGTACCTCGTCGTGCTGCGTGGTGACGTTTTTCCTGATCAGACCACGTGCGACAGGTTGGCCCGTGCCACCCTGTGATGCACCATCCAAAGGCGTCTGTCCACCGGCTGTCCACCGACAGGGCCGCTTGGTCGACTCCCTCCCGCCACCCATCGCTTCTGGCGAAACCCCCGGCAGGGGGCGGAGCCCGGCATGAGGGCGACTGTCCATTTCTCACAACGGGCGACCACGCGACACGTCACCCGTGAACGCCACAGCCTCCATCCATAACGGAACCTAATGATCGAAACGATATCTGTCATCACTGATGATTGGTATCATTTCGCTGGAAGGAGCACCTCCGAGAGGATCACCACATGGCCAGAACCGTCATCGACCTCGATGAAGACATGGTCACCGAGGCCATGCGCATCTTCGGGACCAAAACGAAGGCCAAAGCCGTACGCCTCGCCATGGAAGACGCCGTCAAACGGCACCTGCGGCAGGAGGGCTTCGACGCCATGGACGCCGGCGAGCTCGACTTCAGCGAGATCGTCGAGAACACCGGCCCCCGCAACGCAGACGGCTCCCTCAAGCACAATGGCGACCGCGACGGAGGCCGGGCCGCCTGATGCAGGACCGCTACCTGATCGACAAGTCCGCCCTCGCCCGCTGGACGAAACCGAGCGTCAAGGAGGTGCTCAAGCCTCTGCACGAGCGCTACCTCCTCGCCGTATGCCAGCCCACCGAGTTCGAGATGATCCACTCCGCACGGGACAGCTCGGAAGCGACCCGGATCAGCACCTGGCTCCACGCCTTCGACTACCTCCGCACCGACGACGACACCTTCACCCGCGCTCTCGAGATCCAGCGCCATGCCCTCAACTCAGGCTTCCACCGCGCTCTGTCCCTCCCCGATCTGCTGATCGCCGCCACAGCAGAACTGCACCGGCGAACAGTCCTCCACTACGACGGCGACTTCGACATGATCGCCTCCCTCACCGGCCAACCCACCGAATGGGTCGTCCTGCCCGGCACCGCCGACCGATGAAGCAGCTCGGCTTTCCCTTCCTCCGATGAGCTGCGTAGGTGCAGTGGCGCGTGGCCGTGACGGCGGTGGAACTCTTCCTCAGCTCCAGTTCCATGCCCGGCAGGTAGAGCGTGGTCGCATCCGCAGTGGTGCGTTTGATCCGCGCGCCGCCCGCGTCGTACAGGAACGGAGGTCTCGGTACCGTCGGCCTCGGTGGTGGTCGCCCCTCGGGGTGACCCCGGATCGCGGGGCGCCGGATGCTGCGGGCCCGGTTGTCAACCGACGATGGCTACTGGTGCGTCCCATGCGTTGCGGTCGACGGTGATCGTGTAACCGCCGCGCGTCTCTTTGCTGTTGACCATGTACTGGTGACCGCGGCTGTGGTTGGTGAACAGCTTGGTGTCCCACGGCCATTCCTTGGTGGTGGTGTTCTGCTTGTCCCACAGTGCGTACCAGAGGTTGCCCGGCAGGTCCGTCTTGTCCGTAGCGGTGGCGATGGCCTTGGCGCTGGAGCTGCTGAAACCGTAGAAGCCAGCGCGGTAGGTCTTGGCACGCAGCGTCTTGGTGAAGGAGCGGACGTACGTCAGCACGACGTCGTTGCACGCCTTGTCGGTGATGTCGTACGGCTCCATGTCGAGGTAGATCGGGCTGCCGGCCTTCATGCCGAGTGCCGAAGCCTTGGAGACGGCGTCATTGGCGTTGCTCGCGCCGAGGGTGGCCGCTGTCGAGGCGGTGAACTTCTCCGGGTTCGCGCTCTTCTGGCAGGGCGGCTGGGCACCGACGTACAGCGGGATGAGCTTCCAGCCGAGGGAATTGACCGACTTCACCCAGGAGGTGGTGAGGTTGGGCTGGGCGCAGCCGCGGTTCTACCTCCCATATACACCGCGATAGCGCCGTAGAAGCCGGTGTTCCAGGCCTTCATCGCCGCGAGGGACGGCGCCGTGCAGGCGTCGAAGGCCCGGCCCGTGTACGTCTTCTGCGTCGGCCAGGCCGGAGCCGCCATCGACGTCTGTGCCGTAATCCCGGCGCCCGCGACGACAGCAGCGCCTGCCGTCGTCCATGCGATGTAGCGGCCCTTTCTGGACAACCGGTGTCTGGACATCCCCACCCCATTCAGATCGTGGCTCGCGACCGCAGTCGATACGTGCACAGGGATCAACGCGTGCCGTACGCAACATAGTTAGGGATTGGAATAGCACTCGGTTATCGCTGTAGCTGTGCGCTACGGCTCCCGGTTGAATGCCTCGCACCCTACCCCGATCCAGAGATCGCCATCGAACGTGCGTGTCAATAGACGGGCAGCCGCCCCCGGCCCCAGCGCTTCCACGGGATTACCGGCCATGAAACCGCAGCGTCCGCGGGTTCCGCGACCGCCCTGTCCCCGGGCAGGATCCGTCATCGTCTACCGGATGATCTCCAACCGGGACAGCGCCGATTCCTCCTCGGCAGGATGTCCGGTCAACTCGTCGATCCGAGTGCAACCGCGCACGTCAAAGCTCCGTGCAGAACAGCCGCACCCATCTCAGAAACCGTACGCAAGCGCTCCGTAGACCACGCATGCGAGGAAGCCGCAGACAACGAGCCCGAGCCGTACGGCCGACAGTGCGAGGCAGACACGTATTGCTCTGGCGCCGCCTTGGCCCCCAAACCGGCCCCGGAGCAGTGCCGCGGTGACCGCGAGCGACACCAGGAGGAAAGCGGCAAAGGCGAAGAAGGGTATGCCGTCAGCCAAGGACATGTCGTAGTCCTCGGTAGTTCCCGGAAGCAGCAGGCCGATGCCCACCGATACGAGCGCGGTGAGCGATGTGGTGACCGTGTCCAGGGCAAGAGCGATGGTCCACCCGGGGCCCAGCCGCTGTACTGACGAGTTCATTGAGCAACGCTTTCTCTGATGATGTGGGGAGGCCGGGCGGCCACGTCTACGTGGCCGCCCGGCGCAGGGATGCATATCAGGCCAGGGCCGGAGCCCTGGGAATTCTTCGTCAGCGCATGGCCAACTTGCGGTTCCTCAAAGCCTTCTTGCACCTACTGCAGGTTGCATCGTGCGCGCCCCACCGGGTCCACGCGGTGATCTGGCTGCCGATCTTCCGGCCTACCTTGTTGTTGTAGTAGTCGACCTTCGAATCTCTCCCCTTTGCCCTGTCCTTAGAATTCTTGTGCTTCTTCTCGTGGGCATCCTTCGCCGCCCATGACTTCGACCATCGCGCCGACGTTGGACCGGCACAGGATCGCGTCCGGTTCCTGGACGCGATCGAGGCGGGTGCTGATCGCCGGGGTGCCGGTCAGCCGGATCGGGGAGTCGACGATATGCAGCCCCCGGTTGGCCTCCTCGGCGAGCGCGGAGCCGAAACGGAAGGACTGGGACAGAGCCAGTTGGGTGCCGTCGAAGCCGCTCATCACGTCCCGGGCTCCGCGCCAGCCGTAGATCGCCTGGGCCGAGTCGCCGACCATCACCAGCTGGGTGTGACTACGCTGGGAGTTGAAGACCTTCTCGACGACAGGGTTAGTGTCCTGGGCCTCGTCGAGCAGCAGGAAGTCCGCTTCGATCCTGGGCTCGGTCAGGGCCCAGATCTTCAGGTAGTGGTCGTGGTCGAAGCGGACGACGCCTCCCTGGGGGTTTTGGACGTCTCCCCAGGCCCGGTTGGCGTACGGCAGCACGACGTCGACGAGTTGGGCGTGCAGGTCTTCGGCTTCAATGCCGTGCAGGCGCGGGACGTGGTGGCCCTGGATAGTGCGGTCCGCGGACTGGCAGAAGCGGGTGACGGTCCGCAGCGCGGTATAGGAGAGCGCCTTGTTGGTGACGTTCCGCTCGCCGATGCGGATGCGCATGTTGATGGCGATGCCCAGGGATGCACCGGTCTTCCAGCCAGGCACCCGGGGCGCGTTCATCCGGGACCCATACCTGTGGCCCACGGCGCCGAAGGCCAGCGAGTGCGCGGTCTTGCACCGCACATTGCTGGGGAACTTGTGGGCCGCGTCGTTCGCGATCGACTTGTTGAACGCGATGTACCGGCCGGATTTGGCCGTGGCGGCCGCGAGCATCGCCAGCGTCGTCGTCTTCCCGGTTCCGGCGCCGGCCTGCAGGACGAGGTGATCCCCGCGCCGGAAGGTATCGACGGCCGCGCTCTGCTCGGGAGTGGGCGCGGGCATCGTGCTCCTCAAAGGGTGGTGCCGCTTCATAGCGCGATCGAATGGTGACACATAGAGATGATCTACGTCCGGCAATCGCAGAAATGCACTGCCCCTTCCTCGCTTGCCGACCCACAATGACTGCATATTGCCTGCATCGCTGCTAAACTAAAGGCATGACCGCGATCACAATTCGGGATGTCCCGGACGACACAGTCAACGCCCTGAAAGTCCGCGCCGCACAGGCCGGCAAGTCGCTCCAGGCGTACGCCCTGGACCTGCTCGCCCGGGAAGCCGCTAAGCCCACCCTCGCGGAGATGGCCGCACGCCTGGAGCGTGAAACCCGCACCGAGCTCAGTACGACCGACATCCTCGACGCCGTCGAGGATGGGCGGGACCGACGTTGATCGTCATCGACTGCTCCAGCCTTGTGCACGTCCTCCTCGACCACGGCAAGACCGGAACCGCGATCCGTGAGCGGGTGGGCCGAGCCGACACTCTCGCAGCGCCGGGCCTGCTGGACTACGAGATCACCTCGGCCGTCTTCGGGCTGGCCCGCGGCCGGCGAGGGGAGAAGCCGAAGATCACGGAAAAGGAGGCGCTGAAGGCGATCACCGATTACCAAGCCCTCGCTCTCGACCTGCACCCCACGCTGGTCCTGTGGCAGCGCGTACGCGAGCTGTCGAACAACCTCTCCGTATACGACGCGCATTACGTGGCCCTCGCCGAGAGCTTCGGTGTTCCGCTGATCACCAGCGACGCCAGGATCGAGCGGAGCGGAGCAGTACGCTGCACGCTCGAGACCTTCGGGGCATCCAGCACCTGACCCCGGCAGCACCAACGCGCAGAATTCCACGACCCAGGAACGGTCTGTGAGGTTCCAAGGCTGTCGCACTGGGTCTGGCCTCGGCGTCCGCCGCACCCCGATCAGATTCGGGCACTCCCCTTGCCTTGAGCCTGAGCGGATCCGTCCGGGAGGTCAGGCCAGTGCGTAGCCCTGGGCGAGCAGGGCTTTGCGGAACGCGGGGAGCTTCTCGGCGGGGACGGCCAGCTGCCGCTCACCGAGGCGGGCGCAGAGGGCGCGCAGGCGGCGGTCGCCCGCAAGGAGCGTAGCCAGGGCTTCGTCGGCGCACTCGATGAGGTGGACCGGGCCGGTGTCGCGGACCTTGCCGAGGCGGCGTTCGGTGTCGTCCAGCAGGGCGGCGACGGTTTGTGGCAGCGGCTGCGAGGACGCTTGGGCAAGGTGACACCGGAGCTCCTTCACGGTGCGCTTGGCGTCCAGGGCTCTCAGGAGGGAGGCGGCGCTCAGGGCCCACACCCGGTCGGAGGTCTTGTCGGCGAAGGCGTCAAGGAGCAGAGCGTCGGGTAGGACGCAGTCCGTCGAGGGCGACGATGTCGAAATTCGGCAGGACCTTGACGCTGCGGCAGTCTGTGTCGACGGGGGCCGACGCGGGAATGCAGACGGAGGCGCGGCCGGTGGCGTACGCGCTGAGTGGGTTCAGGCGCAGGGCGAGCAGACCGTCATAGCGGGAGAGTTGGTCGAGGTCGTCGCCGCCCCAGTTGTCGCAATAGTCCTCGCGGGCGCCGACGGGCGGAACGTACTCGATGTCGATGAGGCCGAGGGTGGCGGCGTACTCGAACAGGACGGCGAGTGTGTAGCGGCCCTGGAGCAGGGGCCAGTCGTGGAATCCGTCGTAGCCGAGGCTGCCGTACTGCGGGTCTTGCAGGTACAGCTTCCACAGGGCGCGGTCGCTGCGCGCGATGGTGAAGTCGAGCCCGCTCTTACGCATGGCCGCGAACAGGTCGTCCACCTGGGTCCACTGCCCCGGTGCGCAGGCGGCGAGGGCCTCACCGACCGTCTTGCGGCGGGGCCCTGCGGCGGACAGCACCGCCGCCGCGCGTTGGCCCTTGATCTCCTCGATACGGGAGAACTCGTCCAGCACGGCGCGGTTCAGCCACCTCTGCCACAGGAGCCTCAGGGCGTCATGGGGCGGCTCGGTCAGGGCGGCCCGCCCGCGGGTGGTCAACGCCAGTTTCCCTGAGGCGAGTTCGGCGAGACCTCCGGCCTGGAGCAGCAGAGGCCAGGCGAAGGCGGCGATGGGATCGGCGGGGTAGAAGTCGCCGTCCTGCAGGATCTCGGCGACAGCCGTCACCGCGGCCGCACTCAGGCGGTGTGTCGTCTGGCTGCACCGCAGCTTTCCGGCCGCGCACAGCTGCAGTACGGCGAGCAGGTTGGCCTGCGCCTCCTGCTCGGTGCACCGCACTGTGCTGCGCGGCGCCTGCTCGGTTGTCACAGCTGATGCCTCTCCCCTACCTGTGCTACAGGTGGGCGATGTAGTGGTAGTTGTCCGCGCCGCAGGTCCGCTCAAGCTGCCGCACGATGGCGCGGGGGTCGTCGTGGGGGCCGGAGATGTAGAGCGGTTTGCCGTCCTGGCCGTAACGGATCTCGGGCAGGTCGGCCGGCGCGGGGCCCAGGTGCCCGGCGGCCGCATCGAATCCTGTGTGACCGAGAGCCGACGCACCGGCAGGACGGATCCCACGCCGCCCTCGCGCACACTGTGCAGCTCCGAATGAGGGAGAGATCCGGCGTCTTGTTTCCGCTCCATGAGCAAGGGGTGCGCGATGGCGTCGGTTCTGGGAATTCTGGAGGAGCGGGAGACAGCGGCCCGTGTGCGGGTGGAAGGGCTTCGGGAGGAAGTCGCCCGGTTGGCTGCGGTGTTGGAGGCCGCCGAGATCGAGCTGGACCGGCGGGTGATCGCGCGGGAGGAGCTGGTCGAGGCCCTGGCCGTGTCCGCCGCCGAGACGACTGCCGTCACCGAGGCGGAGCAGGAAATCGTGCCCTCGCCCGCGCCGGTGCCGGGCTCGATCGTGCCGCCTTGGCGCGAAGGCTTGCCGGTGACGGTGCTGGCGCCGGACTACCAGCGGATCCTGGGCGTGCTCGATGAGCGGCAGCCGGCGGGCCAGGGACCGCTCAAGGCCATGGAGATCGCGGTGGGGCTGGGCCTTCAGACGACGTCGGCGAAGGTCGAGGGGTGCGCTCGAAGGCCAGGCGCCTGGCGGAGCGCGGGTGGCTCGTGCAGGAGGCGTCGGGGGCCTTCACTGCCGGTCGGGGGCCTGTGGCCGTGCCAGGCGACGGCTCATCCGCGTGACCATCGACCACCGGATCATCGCCTCGCTGCTGGCCGGCAACGTCTCGTAGTCCCGGGCCAGTCGGCGCGAATGCATCAGCCACGCGAACGTGCGCTCTGCCACCCAGCGCCTGGGCAGCACCACGAATCCCGTCATGTCGTCGGTGCGCTTGACGATCTCCAAGGTCAGGGCGAGTTTGTCCCGGCACCAGTCGACGAGGCCGCCGGTGTAGCCGCCGTCGGCCCAGACCAGGCAGATGTCACGGTGCAGGCCGCGCAGCCGGGTCAGCAGGCCCGTCGCAGCATCCCGGTCGCCGATGTTCGCGGCAGTCACCGCGACGACCAGGAGCAGGCCGAGGCAGTCGGTCACGATGTGCCGTTTGCGGCCGCCCACCTTCTTCCCGCCGTCGTAGCCGCGTGAGACGGACGGCACCGAGGCCGCGGCCTTCACCGACTGCGCATCGATGATCCCGGCCGTCGGCTCCGCCTCACGGCCCTCCCGCTCACGCACCCGTCCGCGCAGCCGGTCGTGGAACTCGGTGATCAGCCCGTGCTCGCGCCAGCGGCGGAAGAAGGCGTAGACCCGGCCCCAGTCGGGGAAGTCCGCGGGCATCGCCCGCCAGGAGATCCCGCCCGCGACCAGGTAGCGGATCGCGTCCAGCAGCTGGCGGTGGCAGTAGCCCTCGGGCTGCCCGCCCCGGCCCTTCAGCCAGGCCGGCACGGGCAGCAACGGCCGGACAGCCGCCCATTCCGCGTCCGTCATGTCGGAGGGATACCGGCGTTCCCGGTCCGGATGGTCGGCCGCGTTGCCGTACACATGCGCGAGGCAATCACACGATGGAGCAGCCGAGTTGAACTGAACGGGTTCGGACGCGTACAACAACGACACCAGGGCCTCCCGGCGCTGCTCGGTCAGATTCGCATCCCCGAGCTACCGAGAGGCCCTGTCTTCATGCGCGTACACGGGGGAGATCACCCCGGCGGGAAACCTGTTCGACCCGCGCGTTCCATGATCGGTTGAGATACGGCTTCTCAGCTTGACTCTGTCGGGGATCTTGGAGTTTCGCGGTGCGGCAGCATGGCCAACGGGCATGCTCGGGTAGTTCCGTTGGCCGATGCAGCTGTCGAGGTGCTCGTTGTCCCTCCGCCCCCGTTCCGGTGAGCAAGTCCCGCCTCTGACTG